>DATCLC010000038.1:0-40259 GCA_036564135.1 Solirubrobacterales bacterium | reverse complement strand
ATGAAGCTGATCCAGCGGGCGCTGCCCGAGGCGCGCTTCGTCCACGTGATCCGCGACGGGCGCGACGTCGCGCTCTCGGTGCTCGACCGCACCGTGCGCGACCTGACCGCCGCCGACGTCGCGCGCCGCTGGCGCAAGAAGATCCGCAAGGCGCAGGAAGACGCGCCGTCGCTGCGTCACTACATGGAGGTCCGCTACGAGGACCTGATCCTCGACACGGAGCCGGTGCTGCGCAAGGTCTGCGAGTTCCTCGAGCTCCCCTGGAGCGACGACGTCCTGCACTACCACGAGCGCTCGCCCGAGCGGCTCAAGGAGATGGCCCGCCCGCTGCCCGGCGGCGGCCGCGCCAAGGAGCTCACGGTGGAGCGGCGCATGAAGACCCACGAGATGACGACCAAGCCCCCGAGCAAGGACCGGGTGCAGCGCTGGCGCCGCCAGATGACCGAGGAGCAGCGCCGCGAGTTCGAGGAGGTCGCGGGCGATTTGCTCGCCGAGCTCGGCTACCCCACGGGCGAGGCCGTCGACGCCGCCGCCGGCAGCTCCTGAACGCCCTTGCGGTCGCGCGCGCCCGGCGGCGAGGCGGGTTCGTAGGGGACGCGGAGTCTGCGCATGAGGATCGGCATCGTCACGAAGTGGTTCGCGAGCGGCCAGGCCGTCGTCTCGCGCCAGATCCGCTCCGCGCTCGACGAGCTCGGCCACGAGACCTTCGTCTTGGCGCGCGAGGGAACCGGGCCGCGCTCCGGCGTGACCGACAGGCCGCACGACCCGATCTGGGACCAGCCCGGGGTCACGCAGACCGGCGAGAGCGAGGTCCCCCACGCGACCTTCGAGCGCTGGGTCGACGAGCACGGGCTCGAGGTAGTGATGACCGACAACCTCTACCAGTTCGACGAGCTGCGCAGGCTGCGCGAGCGCGGCGTGCGGACGGTCGGGCGCTTCGTCTGGGAGCACTTCGCGGCCGAGCACGCCGCGGGGGCGAAGGAGGCCTTCGACGTCGTCTACTCGCTGCACCGCGCCGAGCAGGCGCGCTACGCGGAGTTCGGCATCGATAGCCCCTACGTGACGTGGGGCTGCCACCCCGAGCTCGTCGCCGTCGAGCCCGCGGCGCGTTCCGACGACGCGGTCACGCTGCTTCTGCCCGGCAGCTTCATGGGCCGGCGCAAGCCGCTCGCCGAGGTCCTCGAGGCGTTCGCGCGCACGCGCAATCCGCGCCTGCGGCTGATCGTCAAGGGCCAGACTGCGAAGCGCCAGGGCAAGCTCGAGAAGGCGGCCGCCGCCGATTCGCGCATCCAGATCCGGATCGCCGACGAGCCCACCGCCGACCACCTGCGGTTCGTCGCGAGCTGCGACGTGTGCCTCGCGCCCACCCGCTGGGAGGGGCTGGGCCTGCCGCTGTACGAGGCGATCGCCTTCGGCCAGCCCGTGATCACCAACGACAACCCGCCGATGAACGAGGCGATCATCGACGGAGTGAACGGCCTTCTGGTCGGCGCGACCCAGGAGGGCACGGCGCGCTCCGGGATCCCGTCGTGGAGCCCGAACGTCGACGAGCTCGCCGACGCGATCGAGCGGATCGCCGACGACGAGCTGCGCGCAGAGCTGGCGACCGGCGCCCGCGAGCTCCGCGACGGCGAGCGCTCGTGGGCGCGCACGGTCGAGGGCCTGCGCGATCTCTTGGAGGCGGTGTCGTGAACGCCGAGCGCCCGCCCGCGCCCTTCATCGTCGGGGTCATGCGCTCCGGCACGACGCTGCTGCGGCTCATGCTGGACGCCCACCCGGCGATGGCGATCCCGCCGGAGACGCACTTCGTTCCGAAGCTGATCAAGCGCATGCGCAAGGGCACGCGCGACGCCGACGGCGTGCTCGAGGTGATCACGTCGGGCACGCGCTGGCCCGACTTCCACCTCGACGCCGAGGTCTTGCGCGAGCGCCTGCGTGAGCGCGAGCCGCTCGACCCGGGGACCGCGCTGCGCGTCTTCTACGAGGCCTACGCCGAGCGCTTCGGCAAGCCGCGCTGGGGCGACAAGACCCCGGGCTACGGCAAGCGGCTGATCCGGATCTCACGGGCGCTGCCCGAGGCGCGCTTCATACACGTGATCCGCGACGGGCGCGACGTCGCGCTGTCGCGGCGGCGGCGCGCGACGAACCCCGCGCCGGTCGAGAAGCACGCCAAGCGCTGGCAGGCGCGCATCAAGTCGACCCGGCGGCGCGCGCGGAGCGTCAGCCACTACATCGAGGAGCGCTACGAGGAGCTCGTGCTCGACCCCGAGCCGGTGCTGCGCCGCGTCTGCGAGTTCATCGAGCTCGACTACGACCCCGTGATGCTCCGCTACTACGAGCGCGCCGAGGAGCGCCTCCAGGAGATCGCCAACCCGTTCGCGAAGATGTCCGTGGAGCGGCGGCTCGAGGCCCACCGGCTGGCGGCGCAGCCGCCGCAGCGCGGGCGCATCGGCGCCTGGCGCGAGGGCATGACCCCGGCGGAGATCGCGGAGTTCGAGGCCGCCGCCGGCGCGATGCTGGACGAGCTCGGCTACGAGCGGGCGAACCCGTCGTGAGGGTCGGCGTCGTCACGAAGTGGTTCAACCGCGGCCAGCCCGTGGTCGGCCGCCACACGCGCTCGGCGCTCGACGCGCTCGGCCACGAGACCTTCGTGCTCGCGCGGCCGAAGAAGGAGCGCGGGCCGATGCCGGGGGCGCTGGCGCGCGACGGCGTCTGGGACCAACCGGGCGTAACCGAGGCCTCCGCCTACGACATCCCGCTCGCGGAGTACGCGGACTGGATCGAACGCAACGGCATCGAGGTGATCTTCTGCGACCAGAACTACCAGTTCGACGAGCTCGCCGAGCTGCGCCGCCGCGGGGTCGTGGTCATCGGCCGCTTCGTTTGGGAGCACTTCACGGCGGAGCACGTCGAGGGCGTGCGCCGGGCCTACGACCTGATCTTCTCGATGACGCGCGCCGAGCAGGAGCGCTACCGCCGCATGGGGCTCGAAACCCCGTACGTGCCGTGGGGATGCCACCCAGAGTTGATCGCGGTCGCCGAGGAGGTGCGGCGCGAGCCCGGCGACGCGGTGACGTTCGTCTTCCCCGGCGGCTTCCTCGGTCACCGCAAGCCGCTCGAGCCCGTGCTCGCGGCGTGGGCGAAGGTGCGCAGCCCCCGCGCGCGCCTGCTCGTCAAGGCGCAGGTCGAGCGCCGGCTGGAGGCCGCCGAGCGCGCCGCCGCGACCGACCCGCGCATCGCGCTGCGCATCGGCGACGAGCCAACCCCCGAGCACCTGCGCGCCGTGGCCGCCTGCGACGTCACGCTTTCGCCGGCGCGCTGGGAGGGACTCGGCCTGCCGCTGTACGAGGCCGTCGCCTTCGGACAGCCCGCGATCACGAACGCGACGCCGCCGATGGACGAGATCACCATCCATGAGCGCAACGGCCTGCTCGTCCCCTCACGTCCCGACGGCACGGCCCGCTCGGGGATCACGGCGCACGCGTTCGATATCGACGCGATGGCGACAGCGATCGACCGGCTCGCCTCCGACGACGAGCTCCGCGAGCGGCTCGCCGCGGGCGCGCGCGAGCTCCGCGCGGGCGAGCGCGCCTGGCAGCGCACCGTCGATGGCTTCGCCTCGCTGCTAGAAATGGCCGCCGCATGAGCGACTTGACCGCCAACACCCGAGCCGCCCGGAGGCTGCCGTGAACTACGGGCGGCGCGCGCGCATCATCCTCGCCCGCCGGCGCCTGCGCGGCCGGACCAAGCCACCGGGCCCGGCGCCCTTCGTCTGCGGCGTGACCCGGTCGGGCACGACGCTTTTGCGGCTCATGCTGGACGCCCACCCGGACCTGGCGATCCCCGGCGAGACGCACTGGGTCCCGAAGTTCATCAAGCAGCTCGAGCGCCGCAGGATGACCGCCGACGAGATGGCGGACTTCATCATCGAGAGCAAGCGCTGGCCCGACTTCCACCTCGACCCCGACGCGCTGCGCCAGCGCTTCCGCAACCTGCGGCACCTGAACGCCGCCGACGCGATCCGCGCCTTCTACGGGCTGTACTCGGAGCGCGAGGGCAAGACCCGCTACGGGGACAAGACCCCCGGCTACGTCCGTGAGATGCTGCGCCTGCAGCGCGTGCTGCCCGAGGCGCGCTTCATCCACATCATCCGCGACGGGCGCGACGTCGCGCTCTCGCACCTACGCATGAACTGGGGCCCCGAGACCTACGAGGAGTCGGCGCAGCTCTGGGTCGAGCGCATCACCACCGCCCGCCGCCAGGCGCCGAAGGTGCGCCACTACATGGAGGTCCAGTTCGAGGACCTCGTCCGCGACACCGAGGGCGTGCTGCGCAGGGTCTGCGACTTCATCGAACTCGACTACGACCCCTGCATGCTCGACTACCACGAGCGCGCCGAGGAGCGACTGCGCGAGAAGGCGCGCGACCTGCCGCGGCGCAACCGCCCGGTCCAGACCGCGGAGGCGCGGATGGAATCGCACAAGCTCGCCAAGGAGCCGCCGCGCGAGGACCGCCTCGGGATGTGGAAGCAGAGGATGAGCCCCGACGAGATCGCGCGGTACGAGGCGATCGCCGGGCCCCTGCTCACCGAGCTCGGCTACGAGCTGGGCTCGAAGTAGCCGCCTCAGCGCCGGGCCGCGCCCTCTCGCCGCGGTTTACCGCCGGCTTTGGATCCGGTAGGGATTGCGCCTGATCGTCGACGAGGGGCTCGACGTCGCCGACTGCGAGTTCGGACCCGGAGGGCACTAGCCGGTCGCCGGCCCGCTCGGCGAGTCGAGGTTGACGAGGGCCGAGCCGTCGGGTAAGAATCAGGCCTCTTGACGACGGGAGGGACTCGGATGACGAAGCGGGCGTTTGCCGCTGCCGTCGCGGCGTCGTGTCTGCTCGCGACCAGCGTGGCCGCCGCGGCGGTGATCAACGGCAGCAAGGCCGACGAGGTGCTCGGCGGCACGCACAGGGCCGACGTGATCAAGGGCAAGGGCGGCCACGACCTGATCGGCGGCAACGACGGCAACGACCGGATCTCCGGCGGGCCGGGCAACGACACGCTGTACGGCCAGCGCGGGGACGACGTCGTGCGCGGTGGCCCCGGCATGGACTTCCTGATCGAGTACGACCCGCTGGGGGCCTCCTTCATCCTGCTTCGCGCGGAGGGGGCCCTGCCACGCGGCGACGCCGACATCCCTGGCGACGACAAGCTCTTCGGCGGGGCGGGGCACGACTACCTCTACGGATCGAACGGCCGCGACGTCCTCGAGGGCCAGGGCGGCCGCGACTACCTGTCCGGCGGCCGGGGCGCCGATGTGCTCCGGGGCGGCGCCGGCGAGGACAGGCTCGACGGTGGGCCCGGCAAGGACAGGCTGTTCGGCGGGGCCGGGGACGACCAGTTCTACGCGGACGACGGCAAGCCGGGCGACAAGGTGAACTGCGGACCCGGCCAGGACGACGTCGCCGCCGATCCCGGTGACGAGGTCGCGGCGAACTGCGAGTCGGTCAACCCCCGGGGGACCGGCGTAAGGAGGAGCGAAGCACGATGAGTAGGGGATTCGCGATCGCCGCGTCCGCCGCGCTGCTCGCGGTCGCGACCGCGACGGGCGCGCTCGCCGCACAGCTCGAGGGCACGAAGCGGGGCGAGATCATCGGCGGCACCAAGAAGGCCGACGTGATCAAGGGCAAGGGCGGCAACGACCTGATCGGCGGGAACGCCGGTAACGACACGATCCTGGGCGGCGCCGGCCACGACAAGCTCTACGGCCTCAAGGGCAGCGACACGGTTCGCGGCGGGCCGGGCCACGACCAGATCAACGAGGGCCGCGTGCTCGGCATCTTCAACCGCGTGGCCGGGCAGCCGGGCGCGGCGCGTGGCCTCGGCTTCGACCTGCCCGGGAACGACCGGCTCTTCGGCGGCCCCGGCACCGACAGCCTGTACGGCTCCGCCGGGCGCGACCACCTCGACGGCGGACCCGGAAAGGACTACCTCTCCGGCGGACCCGGCGCCGACACGGTGCTGGGCGGCAAGGGCGGCGACCAGATCGATGGCGGCAGGGGCCGCGACGTGCTGCGCGGTGGCGACGGCGACGACTTCATCGTCGCCTACGACGGCGAGCCGGACGAGATCTCCTGCGGCCCCGGCAACGACGAGGCGATCATCGACGCGGGGCTCGACGTCGTCGCCGGCGACTGCGAGGCCGCGCACCCGCCGATGCTCCGGTAGCACGCGGACGTTCAGCCCTAGTAGCCGTTTCCCGAACACCACGGCTGAACGCGCGGGCCCGGGTCGGGGACGTTCAGCCCTGGTGTGCGTTTTTCGACGACCAGGGCTGAACGTGGGTTGGGGCGCCGACCGCGCAACCAGCCACACCCTCCAATAAGCTCGGGCGCGTGAGCCAGCAGCCCGAGACAGCCGCGAAGCACCGCGAGCTCGGGCTCACCGATTACGAGTACGAGCGCATCTGCGATCAGCTCGGCCGGGCCCCCAACGACGTCGAGCTCGCGATGTTCTCGCTGCTTTGGTCGGAGCACTGCGCGTACAAGCACTCGCGCAAGCTCCTGCGCCGCCTGCCCACCGAGGGGCCGCGCGTGGTCATGGGTCCCGGCGAGAACGCCGGCGCGGTGGACGTGGGCGGCGGCTACGCGGTCGCGTTCAAGGTCGAGTCCCACAACCACCCGAGCGCGGTCGAGCCCTTCCAGGGCGCAGCCACCGGCGTCGGCGGGATCCTGCGCGACGTGTTCGCGCTCGGGGCGCGCCCGATCGCCGTGCTCGACTCGCTGCGCTTCGGCGAGCTCGACTCCGAGCGCTCGCGGTACCTGTTCGACCACGTGGTGGCGGGCATCGGCCACTACGGCAACTCGATCGGCGTGCCGACGGTGGGCGGCGAGGTCTACTTCGAGCCCGCCTACGAGCAGAACTGCCTGGTGAACGCGATGTGCATCGGCTTCGCGCGCACCCAGGACATGGTTCGCGCGGCCGCGGCGGGCGTCGGCAACGTCGTCGTGCTGATGGGCGCGTCGACCGGGCGCGATGGGATCGGCGGCGCCTCCGTGCTCGCCTCCGCCGAGCTCGAGGAGGGCGACTCCTCCAAGCGCCCGACTGTCCAGATCGGCGACCCGTTCGAGGAGTCCAAGCTGCTCGAGTGCTGCCTCGAGCTCCTGCGGGAGGGCCTTTTGGTCTCGCTCCAAGACCTCGGCGCCGCGGGGCTCACCTCCGCGGGAGGCGAGATGGCCTCCGCCGGCGGCGTGGGCATCGACATCGACGTCGCCAAGGTGCCGCTGCGCGAGGCCGACATGGAGCCCTTCGAGATCATGGTCTCCGAGTCCCAGGAGCGGATGCTGGCCGTCGTTGAGCCCGACAAGGTCGAGCGGGTGATCGAGGTCTGCCGCCGCTGGCAGACGGGCGCCGCGGCGGTCGGCGAGATCACCGACACCGGCCACTTCCGCGTCCTACGCGACGGCGAGGTCGTGGGCGACATGCCGGTCGCCGCCCTGGTCGATGGCTGCCCGCTGTACGACCTGGAGCCGGCCGAGCCACAGGGCTGGCTCTACGGGCAGCCGCCCGCGACCCTGCCCGCGGGCGCCCCGCTCGCCGACACGCTCACGGCGATCCTCTCGGCGCCCTCGATCGCGTCGAAGCGCTGGGCTTTCGAGCAGTACGACTCGATCGTCGGCTCGCGCACGGTCCGCCGCCCGGAGGCCGCCGACGCCGCCGTGCTCAACCTGCCCGAGGCCGGCACCGCGATCGGCGTGTCGATCGACGGCAACGGACGGCGCGTCGCCTGCGACCCCTACCACGGCACGATCGAGGTGCTGCTCGAGTGCGCGCAGAACCTCGCCTGCGTGGGCGCCGAGCCGCTCGGCCTCACCAACTGCCTCAACTTCGGCAACCCGGAGAAGCCCAACGTCGCCTGGCAGCTCGACCGCTCCATCCAGGCGCTCGCCGACGGCTGCCGCGCGCTCGGCATCCCCGTCGTCGGCGGCAACGTCTCGCTCTACAATGAGACCGACCGGGGGCCGATCTACCCGACGCCCGTCGTCGGGCTCGTGGGCGAGGTGCCCGACCCCGCGGTGGTCCCGGGGATGGCCCTGAGCGCGGGCGATGCGATCGCGATCGCCGGCCCGTTCCAGCCGTCGCTCGCAGGCTCCGAGCTCGCCAAGCAGCGCGGCGAGCTGGGCCCGGGCCTGGCCGAGGCCGACCTCGACGCCCACCGCGCGGCGCTCGCCTTCATCCGCACGGCGGCGCGCTCGGGGCGGGTGCGCGCGATCCACGACGTAAGCGACGGCGGTTTCGCCGCCGCCCTCTGCGAGATGGCGATCGCGGGCGGGGTCGGCGCCGCGGTCGACTGCTCCGGCTTCCCCGGGTTCGCGGGGCTCGACGCGGAGACTGCGCTGTTCGGTGAGGGACCGGGCGGCTATCTGCTCGCGGGTGCGCGCGCGGAGCTCGAGGCGCTCGCCGTCCAAGCCGAGTCGGCGGGCGTGCCGATGACGCTGATCGGGGCGGCGGAAGGCGATGCCGTGCGCATCGAGGCGGCGGGCGCGGCCGTGGAGCTGCCGCTCGCCGAAGCCGAGCGGGCGTGGAAGTCGCTCGCGGACCGGATGGGGCCCGCCCAACCTTGACCGCTGACCCGCGCAGCGCCCGGGCTCGGGGGCCGGCCGGGGCGACGAGCTAGCCGATGCGCACTGTCGTAACGGGGGCGGGTGGATTCATCGGCTCGCGCCTGGCCGCCCGCCTGCTGGACGAAGGCCACGAGGTCGTCGGCATCGACCGGCTCTCCGACTCCTACGACCCGGAGCGCAAGCGCGCCGCGCTCCGCGCCCTCGAGGAGCGGCCCGGTTTCCGGGCGCTCACCGGCGACCTCAACGAGCTCGACCTCCGCGAGGTGCTCGCGGGCGCCGACACCGTCTTTCACCTCGCCGCCCAGCCGGGGGTGCGGGCGAGCTGGGGCAGTGAGTTCGGCATCTACCTCGCCGACAACGTGCACGCGACGCAGCGCCTCCTCGAGGCGCTCAGCGCGCTCGGCGGAGGGCGACTCGTGTTCGCCTCCTCCTCGTCGGTCTACGGCGACGCCAAGAGCTACCCCACCGCGGAGACCGCGACGCCCTCGCCGATCTCCCCGTACGGAGTCACCAAGCTCGCGGCCGAGCACCTCTGCCGAATGTACGCGCGCGCCGGAGTCGAGACGGTGATCCTGCGCTATTTCACGATCTTCGGACCCGGCCAGAGACCCGACATGGCCTTCGCGCGGTTCATCGATGCGGCGCTCGAGGGGCGCGAGCTGGAGATCCTCGGCGACGGCCGCCAGGTCCGCGACTTCACGTACGTCGACGATGCCGTCGCGGCCACCATCGCCGCCGGCGAGCACGGGAGGCCGGGCGAGGTCTACAACGTCGCGGGCGGCACGCAGGCGAGCGTGCTGGACGTGATCGAGGTCCTCGAGGAGCTCCTGAACACCCCGGTCAAGCGCCGGCACCTCCCCGCCGCGGCCGGCGACGTGCAGCGCACGAGCGCCGACTCGTCCAAGGCTCGCTCCGAGCTGGGCTTCGCTCCCCGCGTGGGGCTCGCCGAGGGCCTGCGCGAGCAGCTGGCCGCCCACCGGGCCGCGATCGGCTAGCGGGCCAGCGCGCGCAAGAAGTCCCGCAGCCGGGTGTCCTCGACGCAGTCGGGTGCGTTCGCGGCGGCGTCGTAGGCCTCGCGCAGGCGTCCCGCCTTGTACAGCTCGTACTGCGCCTTGCGCGCCCGGCCGACGTGCTCGGGCATACCTTGCTGCTCGAACGCGGTGCCGATCTGGATCACGCGGCGCTCGAACTGCGCGTAGCTGCGCATCTGGAAGTGGAGAACGTCGATCTCGTCGGTGCGCAGCGTCTTGCCTACCCGCGGTGCCATGCGGCGGTGGTTGCCCTTGCGGATCCGCAGCCCGGGATGGGCGCGGTGGACGATCTTCGGCGGCAGCGGCCGGCCCGCGGCGTTGAGCGAGACCCGCTCGCGCCGGGTCATCCGCTCCCACCAGGGTCCCTCCCCGTCGGACGGCGGCACGAAGTTGTAGCGCTGGGCGACGACCGCGCCCACCTCAGCGGGCAGGCTCGCGAGCATCTCCTTGAGCGTGCCGCTGCGCGGCAGCCAGAACTCGTCGGCGTCGTTGGGCAGGACCCAGTCCGCGCCCTCCTCGCGCATCGCGATCTCGACCATTTCGTTGACCCAGGGCTCCTGGTCGTAGACGCCGGGCTGGTGGATGACCCGGATCTCGCCGCGGGCCTCGTACTCCCTGAGGATCTCCGCCGTGCCGTCGGTTGAGCGGTTGTCCATCACGATGGCGAAGTCGACGCCCTGGGCGAAGTGGAAGTCCAGGTTCTCCCGGACGATGTCCGCCTCGTCGCGGACGAGGAGCGCCATCACCAGTCGCATGGCACCCAGCGGTGTGGCGCGCGGGGTTGCGCCTGCTCGCGGTAACCTCGCCGGCCCGGGACCGAGCGGGCGCAGCCGGGGTGAGTCATCCGCTTCGCTCGCCCGGTCACGGGATGGATCCGATGGCCAACACCCCCGATCATGAGAAGGTGAGGATCGTAGCCGTGCTCGGCATGCACCGGAGCGGCACGTCGGCGCTCGCGGGGATCCTCGCCGAGCTCGGCGTCGACCTCGGCGACGCGCGCACCGAATCGCGGTTCCAGCCCAAAGGCAACAACGAGAGCCGGGCGATCGTGAAGCTTCATGACCGCCTTCTGCGCCGCAACGACGCGAGCTGGTGGGAGCCCCCCACGGGCTCGATCGAGATCCCGCCCCGCATCCGCCGCAAGCTGCGCGAGGTGTTGGCGACCTTCGAGGGCCCCACGATCGGCGTCAAGGACCCGCGCATGCTGCTCGTCTACGAGCTCTGGCGGGACCTCCCCCTCATCAGGCTCGGCGTCTTCCGCAACCCGGTGGACGTGACGCGCTCCCTGCAGGCGCGGGCGCGGGCGCGGGGCGGCGAGCCCGCGGAGCTGCTCGAGGACGCCCGCTGCCACGCGCTCTGGTCGCACTACAACCGGCTGCTTTTGGCGGAGCACGACCGCGACCCGTTCCCGCTGCTCAACTTCGACGAGGCCGAGTCGTTCGCCCAGCGCGCCGTCGAGGCCCTGCGCGCTCACGGCATCCAGGGCTCGGGCTCGCCCAGCTACTTCGAGCCGCACCTCACGACCAACCGCACGCCCGACTGGCGCGCCCAGGTGGCCGACGAGATCGCGGCGCTCTACGACGAGCTCGTCGAGCGCTCCAACGCGCAGCTCCCGGCGAGCGGCGGCTGAGGCTCAGCGCTCCTACGCGCCCATGTCGCGGCGCTTGCCGGTCTTGATCTTGTTGGCAAAGCGATTGCACCACGCGGTCGTGGAAGGCAAGGCCGAGTCCGGTCGCACTGCTAGCCTTCGAACCAGCCCTTGTTGGCCTGCTTCGCAAGGTCCGGCCACGACGTAGCGAGCTCCTCATGAATCACGCCGCGCGGCTCCCCGAGAGCCGCAACCAGGACCATTTCCCCGATCGCGACGGTCCCCGCGAAGAGTGTGGGGTGTTTGGCGTATACGCGCCGGGCCGGGAGGTCGCGAAGCTCGCCTACTTCGCCCTGTACGCGCTGCAGCACCGCGGCCAGGAGTCGGCCGGGATCGCCACCTGCGAGGGCGGCCACATCACCACGCTGCGCGACACCGGCCTCGTCTCGCAGGTCTTCGACGAGGGCAAGCTGCGCGCGCTCGACGGCGACATGGCGATCGGCCACGTGCGCTACTCGACCACGGGCGGCGGCTCGTGGGAGAACTCCCAGCCGGTGTGGCGCGACGACGGCCGCGAGGTCGCGCTCGCCCACAACGGCAACCTGACCAACGCGGTCGAGCTCTACAACGAGCTCCGCGAGCAGGGCATCCGCTTCCGCGGCACCTCGGACTCGGAGATCATCGCCGCGCTGCTCTCCATCGAGGAGGCGCGCCCGATCGAGAACGCGGTCGAGGCCGTGATGCCGCGCCTGAAGGGCGCCTACTCGACCGTCGTGATGACGAAGCGCGCGGTGGTCGCGTTCCGCGATCCCTACGGCGTGCGCCCGCTGGCGCTCGGCAAGCTCGGCTCCGACTACTGCATCGCGTCGGAGAGCTGCGCCTTCGACATCATCGGCGCGGAATTTTTGCGCGAAGTGCAGCCCGGCGAGCTGATCTCGATCGGCGAGCGGGGCATCGAGACGCGCCAGGTCATGCCCAGCCCGCGGCGCGCGCACTGCGTGTTCGAGCACATCTACTTCTCCCGGCCCGACACCCGCCTCGAGGGGCGCGTGCTCCAGGAGGTCCGCGGCAAGATGGGCGAGATCCTGGCGCGCGAGGCGCCCGCCGATGCTGACCTGGTGATCGCCGTGCCCGACTCCGGCAACCCCGCCGCCAACGGGTACGCGCGGGTCTCGGGGCTGCCCAAGGACGACGGGCTGATCAAGAACCGCTACGTGGCGCGCACCTTCATCCAGCCGGGGCAGGAGCTGCGCAAGCACGGCCTGCGCATGAAGTTCAACCCGCTGCCCGAGATCGTCCGCGGCAAGCGGCTCGTGGTCGTCGACGACTCGATCGTCCGCGGCAACACAACCAAGCAGATCGTCGGCATGCTGCGCGACGCCGGCGCCACCGAGGTGCACCTGCGGATCTCCGCGCCGCCCATCCGGCACCCCTGCCACTACGGCGTCGACATGCACACACGCGAGGAGATGGTCGCCCACCAGCGCACGCCCGAGGAGGTCGCTGCTGAGGTCGGTGCGGACTCCCTCGCGTACCTCTCGATCGAGGGCGTCTACGAGGCGGTGGGCGCGCCGCGCGACCGCCATTGCGACGCCTGCTTCACCGGCGAGTACCCGCTCGGCGAGGGGCGCGAGGACAAGTACGCGCTCGAGACGCTCGCGACCGTCCCGGTCCAGTCGTAGATGGGGCGACGCGCGGGGCGAACCTCCGCCGCTCGGCCCTGAATCCTTCGTGGACGTGACCATCGGCGATCTCGAATCCGCGCTGCGCAGGCACTTCGGCCACGCGGCCTTCCGCCCGGGCCAGCGGGAGGCGGTCGCGGCCGCCCTGGAGGGCCGCGACGTGCTGCTCGTGATGCCGACGGGCGCGGGCAAGTCGCTCTGCTACCAGCTGCCTGCGCTCGCGGACGCCGAGCGGCTCACCGTCGTCGTCTCGCCGCTCGTCTCGCTCATGCAGGACCAGGTGGAGAACCTGGGCGACCGCGCCGAGCTCGTCAACGCCCAGCGCACGCCCGCCGACAACGCGCGCTCACTGCGCCGAGCGCTCGCCGGCGAGGCGCGGCTGCTCTACGTCGCGCCCGAGCGCTTTTGGGCGCCCGGCTTCGGCGCTCAGCTCAAGGGCAAGGTGGGGATGTTCGTCGTCGACGAGGCCCACTGCGTGAGCCAGTGGGGCCACGACTTCCGGCCCGAGTACTTCCGGCTCGGCGAGGTCGCTAGGCGCCTTGGCGCGCGCTCGATCTTCGCGGCGACCGCGACGGCGACGCCGCGCGTGGCGGGCGACATCGTGCGCCGCCTCGGTTTGCGCTCGCCGGTGCGGATCACCACCGGCTTCGAGCGCCCCAACCTCTCCTACGACGTGGTCCCCGTGCGGGGCGAGCGCGCCCGGGAGCGGGCGCTCACCGAGCTGCTCTCCGACCCCGGCGCCCTGCCCGCGATCGTCTACTCGGGCACGCGCAAGCGCGCCGAGGAGACCGCGACGCGGCTCGCCCGCGAGCTGGGCGAGCGGGTGCTCCCCTACCACGCGGGGATGGAGCGAAAGAAGCGCGCCGCCGCGCAGCGCGACTTCATGAGCGGGGACGTGCGGATCGTGGTGGCCACCAACGCCTTCGGCATGGGCGTCGACAAGCCCGACGTGCGCACGGTCGTGCACGAGGCCGTGCCCTCCTCGCTCGAGGCCTACTACCAAGAGGCCGGGCGCGCGGGGCGCGACGGCCTGCCCTCCCGCTGCGTGCTGCTCGCCGGCGCGCAGGACAAGGGCCTGCACGTGTACTTCATCAACCAGAGCGAGTCGCCCGAGGCGAAGCGGGTCGGCTGGGCGAACTACCGCGCCGTCTGGGGCTGGGTCGAGGGCGAGCGCTGCCGGCGCGAGGCCATCCTCCGCCACTTCGGCGACCGCGGCGAGCCCCGCGCGGAGGGCCGCTGCTGCGACGTCTGCGACGGCCCGCTCGAGCTCGCCTCGCTCTCCGCCCCCGCGGATACGTCCTCCCGTGCCCGCCCTGCCGTCCCGCCGGGCGATCCAGCCGACCTCGACGGCGCCATCCTCGAGGTGGTCGCGAGCGCCTCGCCCGCAGTCGGGCGGACGCGCGCGGTCGAGATCCTGCGCGGCGGACGCTCCAAGGTCGTCCGCAAGTACGGCTACGACCGGCTCCCGGGCTACGGCGCCTACGCGAACTGGCGCGCCGACGAGGTCCTCAGCCGGGTGGACGCGCTGCTTGAGGCGGGGCGGCTGCGCTCGACGGGCGGGCGCTTCCCGAAGCTCGAGCTCGCGCGGGAGGCGGCGTGAGCGGGCTGCGCGTCGCCGTGCTCGCCTCGGGCACCGGCACCAACCTGCAGGCGATCCTCGACACCGTCCACGGCCGAGACGGGGTCGAGGTGGTCGCCGTCGGCTCCGACAAGCCCACCGCGCGGGCCCTGGCCCGCGCCCGGGACGCCGGCGTGGAGACCGCCGTCTTCCGCGCCGCCGACTACGCGGACCGGGCGGCGCGCGACGAAGCGATGGCCGACTGGCTCGCCGAGCGCGACGTCGAGCTGGTCGTGCTGGCCGGCTACATGCAGCTGCTCAGCCCCGGCTTCATCCGCCGCTTCCCCAACCGGATCATCAACGTCCACCCCGCACTCCTGCCCTCGTTCCCCGGCCTGGACGCGATCGGACAGGCGCTCGCCCACGGCGTGCGGGTGACCGGCGTCACCGTCCACTTCGTCGATGAGGGCGTCGACACCGGGCCGATCCTCCTGCAGCGCGCGGTCCCGATCCCCGAGTCGCGCGACCGCGCCGAGCTCGAGGAGGCGATCCACGCCGTCGAGCACGAGCTGCTCCCCGAGGCGATCCGCCTGATCGCCGCCGGGCGGGTGAGCATCGACCCGGCCAACCCGCGCCTCGTGCTCATCGCGCCCGCGGGTTAGGCGCGCGGCCGACGACGTCGGAATAGACTCGGCCCCGTGAGCGAACGAATCGTGGACGCGGAGGTCACGGGCGAGGGCGGCGCCCCGCCGGCGGGTGGTCCCCTCGTCGTCCGCCGGGCGCTGCTCTCCGTCTCGGACAAGACCGGCATCGTCGATTTCGCCCGCGGCCTGCGCAACCTCGGCGTCGAGTTGCTCTCGACCGGGGGCACCGCGGCGGCGATCCGCGAGGCCGGGCTCGAGGTCACCGACGTCTCCGAGTTCACCGGCGCGCCCGAGATTCTCGACGGGCGGGTGAAGACGCTCCACCCGCGCCTGCACGCCGCGCTGCTCGCCAAGCGCGACGACCCCGCGCACATGGCCACACTCGAGGCCGAGGGGATCCAGCCCATCGACCTGGTCTGCGTGAACCTCTACCCGTTCCAGCGGGTCGTCGCCAAGCGCGACGTCACCGAAGCCGAGGCGATCGAGAACATCGACATCGGTGGCCCGACGATGGTGCGCGCGGCCGCCAAGAACCACCGCTTCGTCGCGGTCGTCGTGCGGCCGGAGAGCTACGACGCCGTGCTCGCCGAGCTCGAGGCCGGCGACGGCACGATCTCCGAGGAGACCCGCCACTGGCTCGCCAACGAGGCCTTCGCCGAGGTCGCCTACTACGACGCCGCGATCAGCCGCTGGTTCGCCCTGCGTTACGAGGCCTTCCCGCAGGACTGGGTGTTCGCCTACGAGAAGTTCCTCGACCTCCCCTACGGCGAGAATCCCCACCAAAAGGCCGCCCTCTACACCGAGGTCGGCGCCCGCTCGCACGTCTTGTCGAGGATCTCGAAGCTGCACGGCAAGGCGCTCTCGTTCAACAACGTGCTCGACCTCGACTCGGCGGCGAAGCTGCTCGCAGAGTTCGACGAGCCGGCCGCGGTGATCGTCAAGCACAACAACCCGTGCGGGGTCGCGATCGCGGATGACCTCGCCGAGGCGTACGAGCGCGCCCTGGCCTGCGACCCGGTCTCCGCCTACGGCGGCGTGATCGCGCTCAACCGGCCGGTCACCAAAGCGCTCGCCGAGCGCCTGCACGAGAACTTCATCGAGGTACTCGTCGCGCCCGAGTTCGAGGAGGGCGCGCTCGACGTGCTCACCCAGAAGGAGTCGATCCGCATCCTCCACAACACCGAGCAGCGCGAGCCCGAGCCGCGCGAGCGCGACGTCAAGCGCGTGCGCGGCGGCCTGCTCATCCAGACTCCGGACCTGATCGAGGAGGACCGCGACTCGATGGAGGTGGTCACCAAGGCGAAGCCAAGCGAGGAGCAGTGGCGCGACCTTCTGTTTGCCTGGAAGGTCTGCAAGCACGTGCGCTCGAACGCGATCGTCTTCGCCAAGGACGGCGCGACCGTCGGCATCGGCGCCGGCCAGATGAGCCGCGTCGACTCCTCGCGGATCGCGGTCATGAAGGCGCGCGACGCCTTCGGCGAGCGGGCCGACGAGGTGCTGAGCGGCTCGGTGGTCGCCTCCGACGCGTTCTTCCCGTTCCCCGACGGGCCGCTGGCGGCGCTCGACGCGGGGGCCACCGCCGTCATCCAGCCCGGCGGCGCGAAGCGCGACGCCGAGGTGATCGCCGCCTGCGACGAGCGCGGCGCCGCGATGGTCTTCACCGGCCGCCGCCACTTCCGCCACTGACGCGCGGGCGGCGCAACCGGGGCGGACACGGCGGGCCGGGAGGGCGCTCGGACGCGCGAAGCCGCGTCTACGATTCTTGGTGCCCCCGTAGCGTAATTGGTAACGCGCTCGACTTTTAATCGATGCAGATGTGGGTTCGAGTCCCACCGGGGGCATCGCCCAGGCCGCCGGCAACGACCCGTCGGCCACAATAGGGGTGTGCGCGTCTCCGCCAAAGCCGACTACGCCGTGCGCGCGGTCCTCGAGCTGGCCGCCGCGCCCCCCGGGCAGCCGGTCAAGGCGGAGCGCATCGCCATCGCCCAGCGCATCCCCCTGCGCTTCCTCGGGAACATCCTCGGGGAGCTGCGCGCCGCCGGCATCGTGCACTCGCGGCGCGGCGCGGACGGCGGCCACTGGCTCGCCCGCAGCCCCGACGACATCACGATCGCCGAGGTGATCCGCGCGGTCGAGGGGCCGCTCGCGTCGGTGCGCGGCGAGGCTCCCAGCGACCTCGCCTACGAGGGCACGGCTGAGCCGCTGCGCGACGTCTGGGTCGCGCTGCGCGCGAATGTGCGCGCGATCCTCGAGTCGGTCACCCTGGCTGACGTCGTCGCGGGTCGGCTTCCCGAGCCCGTGCGCTCGATCGCCGCGCACCCCGAGGCGAGCGCCCCTCGGTGAGCGGGTCGCGGCGCTCGGGCAAGAGCCCGGCCTCGCGCGCCTCGCGCAGCATCTGCCGCCAGGTGGCGATCCCGACGAGCGCGATGAAGCCCATGATCAGGGCCAGGAAGGCCCAGCCGACAACCTCGTAGAGCTCCATCGCGCTCGCCGCTTTCGTCCGGTGGCTACGCGGGCAGCAGCTCCTCCGTGCGCGGCCCGTTCTCGTCGAAGACCTTCTTGCGCGCCGGGCGCACGTAGACGATCTGGTTCTCCGCCAGCTCGAGCTCCTCGGCCTGCTGCCGCGTGAGCTGCGCCCAGAGCCGGTCGCCGTCGGCCGGCGAGAGCTCGACGCGCACCTCGAAGCCGAGGTGCACGATGCGCTCGATCATCGCCTCGATCGAGCCCGGCTTCGGCACGTGCCCGATCTCGAGGTCGTGCGGGCGCACGAACTCGTAGCCGAGGCGGTTGACCGGCCCCACGAAGCTCATCACGAACTCCGTCCTCGGGTGCTCGTACAGCTCGCGCGGCGCGCCCGCCTGCTCGATCCGGCCCTCGTTCATCACGACGATCTGCTCGGCGACGTCCATCGCCTCCTCCTGGTCGTGGGTGACGAAGATCGTCGTCACGTGGACCTCCTCGTGGAGGCGGCGCAGCCAGGCCCGCAGCTCCTCGCGGACCTTGGCGTCGAGCGCGCCGAACGGCTCGTCGAGCAGAAGGACCTTGGGCTCAACCGCGAGCGCGCGGGCGAGGGCCATGCGCTGCCGCTGCCCGCCCGAGAGCTGGCCGGGGTAGCGGTCGATGAAGCCCTCGAGGTGCACGAGCTCGAGCAGCTCCCGCACGCGCTTGGCGATCTCGGCCTTGGGCCGCTTGCGGATCTTCAGTCCGAACGCGACGTTGTCGCCCACGGTCATGTGCTTGAACGCGGCGTAGTGCTGGAAGCAGAAGCCCACGCCCCTGTCCTGGACCGGGACGCGGGTCACGTCCTGGCCGTTCATCACCACGGTGCCGCCGTCGGGCTGCTCGAGGCCCGCGATCACCCGCAGGAGCGTCGACTTGCCGCTACCGCTCGGCCCCAGCAGGGCGGTGAGCGAGCCGTCGCGCACCTCCAGCGACACGTTGTCGAGGGCGACGAAGTCGCCGAAGCGCTTCGTCACCGAGTTCACCACGATGCTCATGGGGTCTCCTCTCCTTGGCTCGGCCCGGTGGTGGGCGCATGGCCTGTGTTGGTGATCGCCTGATCGCGCCTGCGGCCCCCGCGCTCGATCAGGTTCATCGCGAACAGCGTCGCGAGCCCGACGAGCGCGAGGACGACCGCGGCGGCGTACGCGCCGGAGACGTTGAAGGTCTCGTACTGCTTGCTGACGTACAGCGGCAGCGTCTCGGTGACCCCCGAGATCTTCCCGGAGACCACCGCGACCGCGCCGAACTCGCCGAGCGCGCGTGCCGTGGACAACACGACGCCGTAGGTCACGCCCCAGCGGATCGACGGCAGCGTCACCCGCCAGAAGGTCTGCCAGCCGTTCGCGCCGAGGGTGCGCGCCGCCTGCTCCTGATCGTCACCGATCTCCTGGAGCACCGGCACGACCTCGCGCACGACGAACGGCATCGAGACGAACACCGTCGCGATCACCATGCCGATCGGCGTGAACAGCACGCGAATGCCCTGCTCGGCCAGCCAGGGGCCGAACCACCCGTCGCGCTGGTTGAACACCAGCACCAGCGCGAGGCCGACGACGACCGGCGAGATCGCGAAGGGCAGGTCGATCAACGAGTTGATCAGCGCCTTGCCGCGGAACTTGTGGCGCACGAGCACGATCGCGCAGACCACGCCGAAGATGGTGTTGAGCGGCACGGAGACCGCGACCATGACCAGCGTGAGCCAGAAGGCGTGCATGCCCTCCGGGCTCGTGATCGTCTCCCACGCGTTCGCGATCCCGTCCTCGAACGCCTTGACGAAGACCATCAGGACCGGGATGACCAGCAGCAGGAGCAAATAGCCCACCCCGATCGTCCGCAGCCCCAGCCGCGCGCGGCGGCTGCCCTGGACGACGTTGACGCGGCGGTTCGCGATTCCGCTAGCGGCCATGGCGCGTGCTCCAGCGGTTGATCATGTGGAAGCAGAAGAGGATCCCGACGGAGATCGCGAGCAGGACCACCGAGACCGCCGTGGCCCCGGACATGTCGCCGCTCTCGATCCGCGAGTAGATGAACAGCGACGCGACCTGCGTCTCACCCGGGATGTTTCCGGAGATCAGGACGACCGAGCCGAACTCGCCGACCGCGCGCGCGAAGGCGAGCGCGCTGCCGCCGAGGATCGCCGGCGCCAGGTTCGGCAGGATGATCCGCCGGACGATCGTGAACGGCCGCGCGCCGAGCGACGCAGCCGCCTCCTCCATCTCCAGGTCGAGCTCCATCAGCGTCGGCTGGACCGCCCGGATCACGAACGGCAGCGTCACGAAGAGCAGGGCCAGGATCACGCCGGCGATCGTGAAGCTGATTCCTTCGATGCCCAGCACGCCCGTCTCGCCGTAGAGGGCCAACAGCACGAGCCCCGCGACGATCGTGGGCAGCGCGAAGGGCAAATCGATCAACGAGTTGAGAATCCCCTTCCCGGGGAAGTCGTCCCGCACCAGCACCCACGCGATCAACGTGCCCATCACCGCGTTGATGAGGACGACCGCGAGGGAGGCCAGCACGGTGAGCACGAGCGCGTCGACCGCCATCGGGTGGGAGACGGCGGTCCAGAAGCCCTCCCAGCCGTCCTCCGTGGAGCGCACGGCGAGGGCCGCGATCGGGATCAGGACGAGCACCGAGAGGTACGTGACGACGAACCCCCGGGAAAGGGCAGGCCCCCCGAAGCGGGGCAGACGCACCCGCTTCGGAGGGGCCTCGATGTGCCCTACCGAGCTCACTCGGTCGGGCCTCCCAGGTCCTTCTGGATCTCGGCGATCTTGCCGGTGTCTGGGTCGAAGTAGTCGTTCATGACCTTCTCCCAGCCGCCGAGGTCCTCGATCGTGAACAGGTTCTTCGGCTGCGGGAACTTGTCGGAGAACTCAGCGAGGATCTCCTCGTTCACCGGCCGGAACCCGTTCTCCGCCCAGATCCGCTGGGCCTCGTCGGTCCAGAGGAACTCGAGGAACGCCTGGCCGCCCTCGGCGTTCGGCGCGTCGACCGGCACGCCGCCGGGCGTCTCGATCAGGAGCGTCGAGTCGGGGACGATGTACTCGATGTCCTCCCCGGCGTTCTGGGCCTGGATCGCCTCGTTCTCGTAGGAGAGGAGGACGTCGCCCTTGCCGCTCAGGAACTCGTTGAGCGCGTCACGCGCCGAGGAGGGGTAGGACGGCACCTTCTCGAGCAGCTTGCGGACCGCGTCGAGGCCGGCCTGCTCGTCGAGCCTGCCGCCCTTGAGTGCCGCCTGGCCGAAGACCGCCATCACGTTCCAGCGGGCGCCGCCCGAGGTGAACGGGTTGGCGTTGATGATCTCCAAGTCGCTGTTGAGGACGTCGTCCCAGGTCCTGATGTTCTCGGGGTTGCCCGGGCGCGTGACGATGACCACGACCGAGTTCTGGATGATCCCCCTGTACTCGTTGTCGCGGTAGTCCTCGGGGAGGATGCCCTCCTCGACCAGGATCTGCGTGTCCGGCTCGAGCGCGAGGTGAGCGAGGTCGGTCGGGATGCCCGACTCGATCGCCCGGCGCGAGTCACCGGAGCCCGCGAACGACGTCGTGAAGTTCGTCCCCTCGCCCTCCGGCGTCTTTTGGAACGCAGGGATCAGATGGTCCTCGTAGACCTCCTGCGGCGTCGAGTAGGCGACGAGGTTGATGGTGCCGCCACCGCCGCCATCGCTGCCGCCGCCGTCCCCCTCGCCGGAGGCGTCGGAGGTGCCGCCGCAGGCCGCCACTACCGGCACAGCCAGCATGGCGAGCGCGAGCGCCAACCGTCCCTTGAGCGATTTCATGCTCATCAGATCCTTTCTCGGGTTTCTCGATTGATTTAGTGGAGAATTGACGCGCAGAGTAGCAGAGCCCGTGGCGACGTGTGAAGCGCTTCATGCGCGCGGCGCCTTGGGCGGCGCGGGGGCGGCCCGCGTGCGCTACAAACCGAGGGGGATGTCCCTACATCCGGCAGAGGAGCGCGGGTACCGGGAGCTGTTCGGGAGCGCCCGCGAGGCGGAGGGTCGCCTGCGCCGCCTGAGCGAGCGGCTCGGCAACGGCGCGACGGATCCGGTCGCCAAGGCCGGTGCCGCGCTCGGCGAGATGCTCGCCGAGGTGGGGCCGGCGGCGCGTGAGGCCGACGAGGGCTTCGAGCTCGACGCGCCCGCGGTCGGGCCGCGGATCGGCTCGGTGCGCTCGGAGATCCTCGACCCGCTGCTCGAGTGCAACCAGGCACTGCGCTACGCGGTCGACGACCTGGAGCACATCACGACCCTGCTCGGCTACCTCGCCGCGGTCGCCGAGGGGCGCGGCGACGAGGCCCTCCCCGATGTGTGCCGGCGGTGGGAGCGCAAGCTGCGCCGGCACCTGAGCCCGGTGCGCAAGGCCGCGATCGAGATGGGGTCCGATCCCGACGGCGCCATCGAGCTCATGGACCCCGACGCCGAGGCCGCGGCCAAGGCCGCGCTCTCGGGCGGCGGGACCGCGCCCATCGAGGGGTCCGCGGGGCCGCTGCGCCGCCTCGGCCTGCGCCGCTAGAGCTCGGGCATCCCCTCCTCGGGGGTCGAGGCCTGCGCGTGCAGGCGCTTGGGGATGCGCCCGGCGCGCCGGGCCGCGTAGCCCGCCTCGACGGCGAGGCGCATCGCGCGCGCCATCGCGACTGGGTCGGCCGCGCGGGAGACGGCGCTGGCGAGCAGCACCCCCGAGCAGCCCAGCTCCATCGCGATCGCGGCGTCGGAGGCCGTGCCGATCCCGGCGTCGAGGATCACCGGCACGCTCGCCTGCTCGACGATGATTCGCAGGTTGTAGGGGTTGCGGATCCCGGCCCCGGAGCCGATCGGGGCGCCTAGCGGCATGACCGCCGCGCAGCCGATCTCCTCGAGGCGGCGGGCGAGGATCGGGTCGTCGTTGGTGTAGGGCAGGACGGTGAAGCCGTCGGCGACGAGCTCCTCGGCGGCGGCGAGCAGCTCGGGCGCGTCGGGGAGCAGAGTGCGGTCGTCGCCGATCACCTCGAGCTTCACCCAGTCGGTCTCGAAGGCCTCGCGGGCGAGCTTCGCGGTGCGCACCGCGTCGCGCGCCGTGTAGCAGCCCGCCGTGTTGGGCAGCGCGAACAGGCCGAGCCGGTCGAGCACCGCCGTGACCGAGCCCTGCGCGAGCGGATCGACGCGGCGCAGCGCGACCGTGACGATCTCCGTGCCCGAGGCCTCGATCGCGCGCTCCATCTGCTCGAGCGAGCGGAAGCCGCCGGTGCCGAGAATCAGCCGCGAGCGCCAGGTGCGCCCGCCGAGGACGAACTCATCCCCCGCCGGCGCCGCCTCCGCGTCCGCCGGCCCTCGCCTTGCGTCATCCACCCTGGACGGCATGCAGCACCTCCACGCGCGCTCCCGCGCGCAACTCGGTCTTCTCCCATTCGGCCCTGGGAACCACTTCCCCGTCGACCGCGACCGCCAGGCCGCGGCCGGTCGGGTCCGCGCCGGCGGCGCGCACCGCGTCGGCGACGCTCGCGCCCGCGGGGAGCTCGCGCTGCTCGCCGTTGAGCTCGACCCGCAAAAAGCTCATCGCACCGCCTCCGTCTCGCTCGCGAAGCGCTCGGGCCGGGCGATCTCAACCTCGGGGGCGGGCTCGCCGCCCGTGAGTAGCGCGGCGACCGCCTGCGCGGTCACCGGCGTGAGCAGCACGCCGTTGCGGTAGTGCCCGGTGGCCCAGACGAGCCCCTCGAGCGCGCCGGGGCCGATCACCGGCAGGTTGTCCGGGGTGCCGGGGCGGAAGCCGACGGCGACCTCCTCGAGCTCGAGCTCGGCGATGTCGGGCAGGGCGCGGTACCCCTCACGCAAGAGCTCGTGCACGCCGCCCGCGGTCACGCGCGCGTCGAAGCCCAGCTCCTCGACTGTCGCGCCCACGATCAGCCGGCCGTCGTCGCGGGGCACGATGTAGACGCGCTCTGAGGCGACGATGCGCTCGGCCACGGGCTCGGAGGCGGGACCGCGCAGGGTGATGATCTGGCCCTTGACGGGCCGCACGGGGGGGCGCGCCTCGGCGGGCAGCCACTCCAACGCGCCCGACCAGGCACCAGCGGCAACGACCACGGCGGGGGCCCGGTGGCGCTCGCCGTCGGCGGTGGTGACGCCAGCGAGGCGCTCACCGTCGCGGATCGCCTCGACGACCTCGGCGCCCTCGCGCACCTCGACCCCGGCCCGCTCGCACGCGCGGCGCAGCGCCTCGACAAGGCGCCGCGGCGCGACCGCGGCCTCGTGCGGGGCGAAGACGCCCGCGCTCACCCCGGGCGCGAGCCCCGGCTCGAGCTCGCGGCACTCGCTGGGCCGCAGCCACCGGGCATCGAGGTCAAGCGAGCGCATGAGATCGAAGCGCCGGCGCAGCTCGGCGGCCTCGTCGCGGTCGAGGGCGACGTGCAGCGCGCCGAACTCCGCGTAGCCGGTGAGGCCCGCCTCCGCGCTGAGCTCCTCGGCGAACTCGGGCCACAACGCGTGGGAGGCGAGCCCCATGGCGAGCAGGCGCTCCTCGCCGAAGGTGGCCTCGCCGACGGGGGCGAGCATCCCGGCGGCGACGCCCGAGGCGCCCGCCCCGGGGGCGTCGCGCTCCAGCACGCGCACGCGCAGCCCGGCCTGCGCGGCTCGCCAGGCGCTCGCGAGACCGATCACTCCGCCGCCGACGACGATCGCGTCGAGGCGTCCGCTGCCGTTCTGGTCGGTGGGCCCCGTCAAGCTCGCTTCTCCTTCGCTTCGTCTAGGGCGGGGCGTCCGCGACATCATCCCTGCGCCGGCATTACCCGGATCAGGTTCAGACGGTCGGCGGCCCGTCGCCGCCCTCTCAGCCCACGGGGTTGGGCTCCCGTTTGTCCCTTCCCATGGTACCCCCGCCCCGGGCCGGGCGAAGGCGTCGCCGCGCCCGCGCGATCGCCTAGCGTTAGCGGCGATGAACAGGGCCTCGACGAACCACGCGCGAACGCTCGCCGAACGCCGCGAGCTGCTCGCCCGCGCGCGCCTCTACTTCGTGTGCGAGGCGCGGCCGCACGGACGCGACCCGGAGCCGCTTTTGCGCGCGGCCCTGCGCGGCGGCGCGGACATCATCCAGCTGCGCGAGAAGGCGCCGCGCTGCGCCGAGGAGCTGATCGCCTACTCCGAGCCCTTCCGCCGCGCCGCGGCGGAGCACGACGCGCTCTTCATCCTCAACGACCGCCCGGACCTCGTCGAGGCCTGCGGCGCGGACGGCGTGCACGTCGGCCAGGACGACACCCCCGTCGCCGAAGCGCGCGCGCAGGCGGGGCCCGACGCGCTGGTCGGGCTCTCGACCCACAGCGAGGCCCAGTTCGACGCGGCGCTCGGCGCCCGTGCCGATGCCCGCCCGGACCAGGTGAGCGTCGGCCCCGTCTGGGAGACCCCGACGAAGGCGGGCCGGCCGGCAACGGGGCTCCAGCTGATCCGCTACGCCGCCGCCCGCGGCGGCGATGCGGCGTGGTTCGCGATCGGCGGCATCGACGCCGAGAACATCGACGAGGTCGTCGCCGCCGGCGCGCGGCGCGCGGTCGTCGTGCGGGCGATCCGCGACGCCGAGGATCCCGAGGCGGCGGCGCGCGTCCTGCGCGCCGCCCTGGAGACGGCCGATGGGTAGCCGCGAGCGCAGGCGCGCCGAGCGCCGCAAGCGCAAGGAGCGCGCGCGCGAGCGCCTCGCGCTGCGGCGGGCCGAGCGCGCTGCCCGCGCGGAGGAGCGCGACCGCGAGGCCCGCGAGCGGCTCGAGCCGCTCGCGCCCGGCGAGCGGCCCACGGTGGTCACCGTCGGCGCCGTGATCTCGGCCGTGATCGCGCTCAGCGTGGTCGCCGGATGGATCGCAGGAATCGAGGTGACCACTTTCGACGACTTCGGCAACCGCACCGGCGAGGAGCGGCCGAACGTCATCGCGGCGCTCGTCCCCGCCCTGCTGATGGGCGTGATGGCCTGGGGGATGTGGCGGGCCCGCTACTGGGCGGTGCTGGGCTTCCAGGCGCTGCTCGTGATCCTGATCATCTCGGCGGTGCTCGGGCTGGTCGCCGCGACCGCCGTCACGCAGGTGATCGGCAACATCCTGCTCCTCGCGGTCGCCGGCATGCTCTTTTTCCGGATGATCAAGGCGATGGCGCGCATCCAGATGCCCGAGCGCCGTGTCCCCGGGGAGGGCTGAGCGGCGGGTCCTCTCCGCCGGAGGGCGTTCTATAGAGTCGCACCGCTAGGCCCCTCTACCTAGCGCCTCCGATTTCTTCTCCTTCACAGCATGAGGTGATCCCTTTCAGATGGCCGAATCGTTCGACGTGATCGTGATCGGCGGCGGACCCGGCGGCTACGTGGCCGCGATCCGCGCCGCGCAACTCGGCAAGCGCACCGTCGTCGTCGAGAAGGACAAGCCCGGCGGGCGCTGCCTCAACTACGCCTGCATCCCCGCGAAGACGATGCTGCACACCGCCGAGATCCTCGAGGCGGCGCGCTCGAGCGAGGGGCTCGGCGTCAGGGTGAGCGGCGTCGAGCTCGACTGGGAGGCGCTCGGCGCGCGCCGCGCGCAGGTCTCGCAGACGCTCTCGGGCGGCGTGAAACTGCTCTGGGACCGCAACAAGGTCACCTGGATCGAGGGCGAGGGCAGCCTCACCGAGGACGGCAACGTCCGCGTGGGCGCCGAGGTCTACGAGGCGGGCGCGGTGATCCTCGCCACCGGCTCGGTCGCCCTGCCGATCCCGGGCGTCGAGTTCGGCGGGCGCATCGTGGACACCTGGGGCGCCTGGTCGCTGCCCGAGCAGCCGCGCAGCATCGCCGTCGTCGGCGCCGGCGCCTCGGGCGCCGAGATCGCCTCGGCCTACGTGCGCTACGGCACGGAGGTGACGCTGATCGAGATGCTCGACCAGATCCTCCCGGCGGAGGACGCGGACTGCGCCCGCGTCGTCGAGCGCACCTTCAAGAAGCAGGGAATTGACGTCTCCACCGGCACGCCGGTGGAGAACGTCGAGGACACCGGCGAGTCGGTGAGGTTCACCTACGGCGACCAGCAGGGCGAGGCGGATTATCTGGTGATCGCCGGCGGCCGCGCCCCCGACACCGCGGCGCTGAACCTCGAGGCCGCCAAGGTCGAGACCGAGGAGAACGGCAAGATCCGCGTCGACGAGTACCAGCGCACCTCGAACCAGAAGGTCTTCGCGATCGGCGACCTCGTGCGCGGGCCCGCCCTCGCCCACAAGGCGATGGAGGAGGGCGTCGTCGCCGCCGAGGCGGCCGCGGGCGCCCCGACCCACCCGATCGACGTCGACCTGATCCCTGGCGCGACCTTCTGCCATCCGCAGGTCGCCTCCGTCGGACTCACCGAGGCGCAGGCCAAGGAGAAGGGCCTCGACTACAAGGTCGGTCGCCTGAAGCTCGGCGCGGTCGGCGCCGGCACGGTCTACGACGACCGCGACGGGTTCGTGAAGCTGATCGTCGACACGACCTACGGCGAGATCGTCGGCGCGCACATCGTCGGCAACCGCGCCTGCGACATGATCGCCGAGCTCGTCAACACGATCGCTCTCGAGGGCGGCTACCAGGAGCTCGCGCGCATCGTGCACGCGCACCCGACTATCTCGGAGGCCGTGCTCGACGCCGCGCGCGCGGTCGACGGCTGGGCGACGCACGCGGCGTAGCGGTCGCCGGTTCCCGGTCGCCGGTCGTCGGTTGTTACGGCTCGGGCCTAAGCGGCAAGGCCCGAGCCGTATCTACCGATTGTCAGCCCGAACCTCGGTCCATGCGGTCCGGCCGGCACCACAAACGGGCGACCGGCGACCGGCGACCGGCGACCCTTACGGAATCCCCTTCTTCACCTCGCAGCCGGTTGCCACGTCCTTGCCGGGGCCGCCGATGCAGACGTCGCGGCCGGGGCCGCCGATGAGGCGGTCCTTGCCCTTGCCGCCGACGAGGCGGTCGTTGCCGCCGCCGCCGGTGAGCCGGTCGTTCCCGCCTCCGCCGTCGAGGCGATCGTTGCCGCCGCCGCCGAGCAGCTTGTCGGCGCCGCCGCCGCCCTTGAGCTTGTCGCGGCCGGCGTCGCCGTTCGCCTGGTCGGCGCCACCCCCGCCGTCGATCGTGTCGTTGCCCGCGCCGCCGCAGGCGCGGTCGTCGCCGCCGCGCGCCTTGATCTGATCATCGCCGCCTAGGCCCGCGAGCACGTCGCTGCCGCTGGTCCCGAACAGGGACTCGGCGAGATCCGTGCCCTCGTGGGTCGCCTCGCGCTTGAAGCACACGGCGGGCGGAGGCGGCTCCTCGCCGATCGGCGTGGGCTGCTCTTCGCCCGGGTCGAGCGGCGCGGACGCGCAGCCCGCGGCCGGGCCGGAACCCTCGATCCGAAGCGCCGCCAGCTCGCTCGAGCCGCCGGTGGTCTTCGGGCCCACGACCAGGATGTCGTCGCCGGCCGTGATCGCCAAGGCGTCCGGGACGAGCAGGTCGCGGTCGTGCGCCGCTTCGGCCACCCCGTTGCAGCCGAACGCCGCGTCGGGGGCTCCCGCGGCCGTGAAGCGCAGGACCGCCATCGTCTGATCCGCTCGGGCGGCCACGACCGGGCGGCCCTGGCTGTCGATGGCTACGTCGCTGCCCCACTCGAACGTGCTGCCGCCCATCAGGTCCACCTCGGCGGTCCCGTCGCCGCCGCCGAACGAGGCGTCGGCCTCCCCGTCCTCGGTGAAGGCGGCGATCCCGATCGCGTCCGCCGTGCCCGGGCGCTGGACGCGGCCTGTCAGCACCGGCGCGCTGCCGCGCATCGCAAGGCCCCACGGACCAGCGGTTGCGTTCAGGCCGAAGTCGGCGACCGCGACCCCGTTCGTCCCGAAGGTCGGGTCAGGGTCGCCATCGGGTTCGAGCCGCACGACCGCCATCTGCGGCGTGCCGATCACGGAGCCGGTCGACCCGAGCCAGCCGCCGCGGGTCCCCGCGACGACGATCGAGCTCCCGTCGACGGCGATGTCGCTGGGCCGATCGTGCACGCCGGAGAGGTCGAGCGTCTTGACCCCGTTGGCCCCGAACGTGTTGTCGAGGCTGCCGTCGGGGTTCAGCCGGATCACGTTCAAGTCCTGGTCGCCGCCGCCCTGGGCCTGGGAGAAGCTCGCCTCGGCTGCCACCACGAGCTTGCCGTCCCCCTGCAGGGCAGCGGCGTAGCCGGTGTCGGTGATCCCTCCACCGAGATCGACGAACTGGTGTCCGTCGCCCGCGAAGGACGGGTCGGGCGTGCCGTCCGGCAGATAGCGCGAGATCAGGACGTCGCTGTCGAAGAAGCTGGGGGCCGACGTCCCCACCGCCCAGGTCCGCCCCTCGGAGTCGACCAAGGCGTCGTAATAGAAGTTCGTGGAACCGAAATCGGCCCTCGTCGCGCCGTCTTCGCCGTAGCTCGCGTCGAGCTCACCGGTGGCGCCGACCTTCATCGTGATCGCCTCGGTGTCCAAGAAGTCGACGATGTCGCCCGCGAACGCGAAACCGCCCCCCGGCGTCGCGGCCACCCCGCGCAGCGCGCCGCCGTCGGTGCCCGGCAGGTACCACAGCTGGTAGCCGTTGCCGCCGAACGTCGTGTCGAGCTCGCCCGCGCCGTGCGCGGGCGCGGCGCCCGTGAGCGCCACCGCGACCGCAGCGGCCGCCGCCACTCCGCCCCGCCGCGGACCGCGCACAGGACGGGACCGTCCCCATTCCCTCAATTCGCTGACCCCCTTGGCAACAACACGGATCCGACCGGCCCGAGGGGCCAGCCGCGCGCAACATAACGCGCCGCCCGGCCGCCGGCAACGACGGACCGGGCGCCTCCGGCGTGCCTCGCGCGGCCGCTGGGCGCTGTCTCAGCGCCGCTTCCTGCGCTTCTTTGTCTTCTTCTTCTTGACCTTGACCGTGAACTTGTGGGTCGAGACGGGGCCGGCGGCGAGGCCGCGGTTGGCCCGCACCCGCAGGGTGTGCTTGCCCTTGCCGACCTTGAAGTTGGCCTTGCGCTTGCAGCTGCGCCAGAGCTTCTTGTCGAGCTTGCACTGCAAGCCGGCCTCGACGCGCGGCTCGAACCGGTACCCCACCTTGACCTTGCTCTTGCGCGTGGTGATGCGCTTGCGCGGCTTCTTGGTGATCCGGGTGGTGAGCGCGGCGCGGTCGAGCTCGCGCAGGGCGCCGTGGGCGTTCAGGCGCCCCCCGGCCGAGACCTTGCCGCTCAGGCTGGCGAGCTGGTCGACCCCGCCCAGGAGCGCCGCGCGCAGCTCGGCGACGGTGGCGTCGGGCAGCCAGGAACGCAGCAGCGCGGCGACGCCGGCGACGTGCGGGGTGGCCATCGAGGTGCCGGAGAATGCCGAGAGCGCATCGACGCGGCAATCGACCCGCACGTTGTCGAACCACACGCCGTCGTCGACGTCGGTGTCGGGGTCCGCGATCAGGCCGAAGGCGATATCGAGCAGGCCCTCCAAGACGTCGGTCGCCGGGGTACCCGGTATCACGAGCGGCAGGGAGGCCGACGTCGCCTTAGACGGCTCGCCGTCCGCGAAGAGGAAGAACCCCAGCCGAACGGGGTCGCCAGCTTGGGGATGGAGAGCGACGTTGAGCGCGGCCGCGTCGCCGTCCAACCCCACCGAGTCCGGGTCCTCCAGGGGATCGTCGCTGGTATCGACGCGGAAGTCGAACCACAGCCGGCACCCGTGCTGCGGTCCGTCCGTATCCAGGTCGACGAACGGCGCGAGCGCGAAGGAGGCGGCTCCCGGCTCGTAATCCGCGCCGGGCGAGTCGGCGAGCACGTACTCGGGCTCCTCACCCTCGTCGTCGGGCTCGAGCTCCTGCTGCCCCCACGTGCTCGCCGGCGCGCCGGGGGACGCAATGTGTGCCCACAGCGGCTCGGTGGCGAACACGTCCCGGCTGAAGTCCTCTTCCGCGAGGAAGTCCCAGCGCGGGTACGAGCTCCAGATGAGCGCGCCCGGGGCGGCGAGGTCGACCGACGTGGCCCCGTAGTTCGAGAAGCCCTCGAGCTGGTCATGCTCGTTGGACGCCGCGACGCAGATCAGGTTGGCGTGCGTGATGTTGCACGGATACTGGGGGGCCGCGTCGTTGTTCTCCCCGTCGTTGCCCGCGGCGACCACGTACAGCGTCTCGGGATGTTCGGCCACGGCAGCGGCGACCGCGCTCGAGTTGACGTCCTCGTCCTCCCCGACCGAGCCGCCCAGCGAGGCGTTGACGACGTCCGCGCCCTTTTCGCCCGCGTAGGCGAACGCCTCGGCGATCTCGGCCGTGGTGCCGCGCCCTAACGCGTCCAGGACGCGCAGCGGCATGATCTGCGCCTCCCACGCCACGCCGACCACGCCGCGGTCGTTCGCCGTCGCCGCGATCGTGCCGGCGACGTGCGTGCCGTGGCCGTTGGGATCATCGGGCGTCGCGTCGTCGGAGACGAAGTCCCAGCCCGCGACGTCGTCGACCAAGCCGTTGCCGTCGTCGTCGAGGCCGTTGCCCGCGACCTCGTCGGGGTTCTGCCAGGCGTTGCCGGAGAGGTCCCGGTGGTCGAGCTCGACGCCGGAGTCGACCACGGCGATCACGACGTCCTCGCTGCCCGTCGTGTAGTCCCAGGCCTCGGGAGCGTCGATGTCGGCATCGGGCGTGCCCTGCACGGGCGGCGTGGTACCGGTGATGTTCTGGCCGGTGTTGTGGAGGCCCCACTGCCGCGGGAAGAACGTGTCGCTCGGCTCAGCCGCCGCCTCCACGACGAAGTTGGGCTCGGCCCACTGCACGCCCGGAAGCTGGGCCAGCTCGCGAGCGGCGGCGCGCACGCCCTCGCCGGCCGGCAGCTTGAGCACCTGCGTGCGGGGCAGGATCAGCGAGCGCGCGCCGCGCGCATCGACCGCGCGCCGGGCCGCGGCGCGCAGCTCACCGGCGCCGGGCTCGTAGCGCACGACGACCTCGCGCGGGACGAACTCGCGGCCCGCGAGCGGCGACAGCTCGGCGACCTCCTCGAGCGGGCGGGGGTTCCCGAGCGAGGGTGTCGCGCGGTCGGCGCGCTCGTCCGCTTGGGCCGCACCGATCCCGATGCCGAGCGCGAACAGGGCCGCGGACAAAAAGAGCGCGCAGAACGCCCTGACCCCGCCGATCCTCGCCTCGTACCCCCGAGTCATGGACCCGGAGAGCCTACACGCTCGCGCACGGACCCCAAAGCGGCCTCGCCGCCCTTGGCAAGATCTGGCCGTGGACCTAGCCCGGCCCGTCTTCTACTACGACCTCGGCTCGCCGTACGCGTACCTCGCCGCCGAGCGCATCCACCGCGTGTTCGAGGCCGCGGGCGCGCCACCGCCACGCTGGCAGCCGATCCTGCTCGGCGGGCTTTTCAAGCGCTTCGGGCGCGACTCGTGGGCGAACGGCCCGGGCCGGGAGGAGGGCATGCGCGAGGCGGAGCGCCGCGCCGCGGAGTACGGCCTGCCGCCGATCCGCTGGCCCGACCCCTTTCCCGGCAACACGCTGTTCGCGATGCGAGTGGCCACCTTCGCGACCGAGATCGGCCGCGGCGTCTCGCTCCCCCTCGCCGCGTTCCGCCAGGCCTTCGCCGCGGGGCGCGACCTGAGCGTGCCGGACAACGTCTTCATCGCCGCCGCCTCGGCCGAGCTGCACCCGCGTGCGCTCCGCGCCGCGGCCGAGCGCGACGCGATCAAGCGGGCCCTCCGCGAGGCCACCGACCGCGCCGGCGACCTCGGCGTGGTCGGGGTCCCCACCGTCGTCGTCGGCGAGCGCGTTTTCTGGGGCGACGACCGCCTCGAGGAGGCCGCCCAGGCCGCCGCCGAGCTCGCCGCCGCCTGACCGCCCGACCACCCCCACCCCCCGATCGGGTGTCCGCAGGGCCGATCCGGCCGGAAGCTGCAAGTCCCCGATCGTTATGGTGACGCTCACAGTGGACATCGACGCGGTAGAGACAGAGGAATGGCTTGAGGCGCTCGACGCCGTCGTCGAGCACGACGGCCCGCAGCGGGCGCACGAGCTGATGGAGCACTTGATCGCGCGTGCGCGCGTGCGCGGCGCCGCCGTCGACTACGTCGGCCCGACGCCGTACATCAACACGATCCCGAAGGAGGACGAGCCGCCGCTCCCAGGCGACCCCGCCCTCGAACGCAGGGTGCGCTCGCTGATCCGCTGGAACGCGATCGCGATGGTCCTGCGCGCAAACAAGGAGTCGTCGGAGCTCGGCGGGCACATCGCGAGCTACCAGTCGGCGGCGCTGCTTTACGAGATCGGCTTCAACCACTTCTGGCACGCGCCGTCGGAGGACCACGGCGGGGACCTGATCTACATCCAGGGGCACTCGTCGCCGGGCATCTACGCGCGCGCCTTCCTCGAGGGCCGGCTCAACGAGGAACAGCTCGACGGCTTCCGCCAGGAGGTATCGCGCAACGGGCTGAGCTCATACCCGCACCCGTGGCTGATGCCGGACTTCTGGCAGTTCCCGACGGTCTCGATGGGCCTGGGGCCGATCATGGCCATCTACCAGGCGCGCTTCATGCGCTACCTCACCGACCGGGAGATCCTCGACACGACGGGCCGGAAGGTCTGGTGCTTCCTCGGCGACGGCGAGACCAGCGAGCCCGAGGCGCTGGGCTCGATCGCGCTCGCTGGCCGCGAGAAGCTCGGCAACCTCGTCTTCGTCATCAACTGCAACCTGCAGCGGCTCGACGGGCCGGTCCACGGCAACGGGAAGATCATCCAGGAGCTCGAGACGATCTTCCGCGGCGCGGGCTGGAACGTGATCAAGGTGATCTGGGGCGACCGCTGGGACCCCCTGCTCGAGGCCGACCACGACGGCCTGCTCGTGCGCCGCATGGAGGAGTGCGTGGACGGCGAGTACCAGACGTTCAAGGCCCGCGACGGCGCCTACGTCCGCGAGAAGTTCTTCGGCGCCTACCCGGAGCTCAAGGAGCGGGTCGCCCACATGTCGGACGAGGAGATCTGGGCGCTGAACCGCGGCGGCCACGACGCCCGCAAGGTCTTCGCCGCGTACGCCAAGGCGCAGGCGGCCACCGAGCGCCCGACGGTGATCCTCGCCAAGACGATCAAGGGCTACGGGATGGGCGAGGCCGGCGAGGGCCAGAACATCACCCACCAGCAGAAGAAGATGAACGAGAAGGCGCTGTTCGCCTTCCGGGACCGCTTCGACCTGCCGCTCACCGACGAGCAGGTCCGGGAGATCTCCTACTACCGCCCGCCCGAGGACTCACCGGAGATCCAGTACCTCAAGGGGCGCCGCAAGCGTCTCGGCGGCTACCTGCCGCAGCGCCGCCAGCGCGCCGACGAGACGCTGCCGATCCCGCCGCTCGAGACCTTCCAGAACCAGCTCGAGGGGACCGGCGAGCGTGAGGTCTCAACGACGATGGCGTTCGTCCGCATCCTCGCCGCGCTGCTGCGCGACAAGCAGATCGGGCCGCGCATCGTGCCGATCATCCCCGACGAGACCCGCACGTTCGGGATGGAGGGCATGTTCCGACAGCTCGGGATCTACTCGCACGTCGGGCAGCTCTATGAGCCGGAGGACTCCAACCAGCTGATGTTCTACCGGGAGGACCGCAAGGGCCAGGTCCTGCAGGAGGGGATCACCGAGGCGGGTGCGATGTCGTCGTGGATCGCCGCGGCGACGTCGTACTCGAACCACAACGTCCAGATGATCCCGTTCTTCATCTTCTACTCGATGTTCGGGTTCCAGCGAATCGGGGACCTCGCCTGGGCCGCGGGCGACAGCCGCGCCCGGGGCTTCCTCGTCGGCGGCACGTCGGGCCGCACGACCCTGAACGGCGAGGGCCTCCAGCATGAGGACGGGCACAGCCACGTGCTCTCCCAGACGATCCCGAACTGCGTCTCGTACGACCCGGCCTACGCGTACGAGCTCGCGGTGATCATCCATGAGGGCCTGCGGCGGATGGTCGGCGAGCAGGAGGACGTCTTCTACTACCTGACCGTCATGAACGAGAACTACCGCCATCCGCCGATGCCGGAGGGCGCCGAAGAGGGGATCCTGAAGGGCATGCACCGCGTCCGCGAGGCCGAGGGCGCGAAGGTGCGGCTGCTCGGCTCGGGCACGATCCTGCGCGAGGTCGAGGCCGCCGCCGAGCTGCTCGCCCAAGACTTCGACATCCCCGCGGAGGTATGGAGCGTGACCAGTTACACGGAGCTGCGCCGCGAGGGGCTCGCGATCGAGCGCGAGGCGCGGCTGCATCCCGACGCCGAGCGCAGGACCCCCTGGGTCGAGAAGTGCCTCGGCGGTTCGACCGCGCCGGTCGTCGCGGCCAGCGACTACATGAAGGCCATGCCGGACGGGATCCGCGCCTGGGTCCCGGGCCGCTTCGAGGTGCTCGGCACCGACGGGTTCGGCCGCAGCGACTACCGGCGCCACCTGCGGCGGTTCTTCGAGGTGGACCGCCACCACGTGACGGTCGCCGCGCTGCACGCGCTCGCCCAGGACGGCGAGGTGGACACCGCGCTCGTCAAGGAGGCGATCGCGAAGTACGACATCGACCCCGACGCCCCCGACCCGGTGACCGTCTGATGGCGCAGCGCGAGGTAGTAGTCCCCGACATCGGGGACTTCAGCGACGTACCGGTAATCGAGATCCTCGTCAACGAGGGCGACGAGGTCCAGGTAGACGCCCCGCTCGTCACGCTCGAGTCCGACAAGGCGACGATGGACGTCCCGGCGCCGTTCGCGGGGAAGGTCGTCGAGCTCAAGGTGAAGGTCAACGACACCGTGTCCGAGGGCACGCCGCTGCTCGTCATGGAGGTGCCCGAGGAGGGCGAGGGCGCGGCGGGCTCGACGCAGAGCGCGCCGGTCGAGGCCGGCGTGGCGGCCGCGGAGCAGGAGACCGGCTCCGGGCAGGCGGCCCAGGCCCCGCCGCCGAGCGCGCCGGAGCCCGCGCCCGCCCCGAGCGCCGCGCCCGCGCAGCCGGCGGCGAGCGACGGCGGCGCGCCCGGGCGCTCCGGCAAGGACGGGCCGATCTACGCCTCGCCCGCCGTGCGGCGCCTGGCCCGCGAGCTGGGCGTCGATCTGCGCGGCGTGAAGGGCACCGGGCGCAAGGGCCGGATCACGAAGGAGGACGTGCGCGCCGCCAAGGAGCGGCCAGCGCAGGCCGCGGCCCCCGAGGGCGCCGCGCTGCCCGGGCTCAACCTGGCGCCCTGGCCGAAGGACGACTTCTCCAAGTACGGGGAGATCGAGCGCGTGCCGCTCACCCGCATCAAGAAGATCGCCGGCCCGAACCTCGCGCGGAACTGGATCTACATCCCGCACGTCACCCACAACGACGAGGCGGACATCACCGACCTCGAGGCGTTCCGCAAGCAGATCAACGCCGAGCAGGACGTGAAGGTCACGATGACCGCACTGCTCATCAAGGCGTGCGTCGCCTCGCTGCGGCAGTTCCCCAACTTCAACTCGTCGCTTGACGGTGACGAGCTGATCGTCAAGCGCTACTACAACATCGGCTTCGCCGCCGACACGCCCCAGGGCCTGATGGTCCCGGTGATCAAGGAGGTCGACCGCAAGGGCCTCCTTCAGATCGCGGCGGAGCTGCGCGAGCTCTCCACGAAGGCGCGCGAGGGCAAGATCTCGGCCGAGGATTTGCGCGGCTCGACCTTCACGATCTCGTCGCTCGGCGGGATCGGGGGCACGAGCTTCACGCCGATCGTGAACGCCCCGGATGTGGCGATCCTCGGCGTCACCCGCGCGCAGATGAAGCCGGTCTGGAACGGCGAGGAGTTCGTGCCGCGGCTGATGCTGCCGCTCTCGCTGTCCTACGACCACCGCGTCATCGACGGCGCCGAGGCGGCGCGCTTCGTCGCGCACCTCGCCACCGAGCTCGCCGACCTCCGTCGCGCCCTGCTCTAGGAGCCCAAGCCCCGACCACCCGCCGCCCAAGGAGTCAGATGGAAGTCAAGGTCCCAGACATCGGCGACTTCACCGACGTACCCGTCATCGAGATCCACGTCAAGCCCGGCGACACGGTCCAGCCCGAGGACCCGCTCGTCACGCTCGAGTCGGACAAGGCGACGATGGACGTCCCCTCGCCGGCGGCGGGCACGGTGAAGGAGGTGCTCGTCCAGCTCGAGGACACCGTCTCCGAGGGCACCCCGCTGCTGATCCTGGAGACCGACGGCGCCCCCGAGGAGGGCGGCGAGGCACCCGCCGGAGAGCCGGAGGTGGCCGAGCAGGCCGAGGCCGGCGGGGCCGAGGAGCAGGCCGGGCAGGCCGAGGGGGCCCAGCGGGAGGAGCGGCCCGCGGAGCCGGCGCCCGCCGCGAGCGGGTCGGTCGAGCTCCCCGACGCCGACCGCCAGGCGCAGCTCGTCGTCATCGGCAGCGGCGTGGGCGGCTACACGGCCGCCTTCCGCGCTGCGGACCTCGGGCTCAAGGTGATCCTCGTCGAGCGCAACGACACGCTCGGCGGCGTCTGCCTGAACGTCGGCTGCATCCCGTCGAAGGCCGTGCTGCACGCCGCGAAGCTCCTCGACGAGGCCAAGGACGCGAGCGAGCTCGGCATCGACTTCGGCGAGCCCAAGGTCGACATCGACAAGCTGCGCAGCTGGAAGGAGAGCGTCGTCGGCAGGCTCACCGGCGGCCTCGACGGCCTCGCGAAGCGTCGCGAGGTCGAGGTCCTGCGCGGGACGGCGAAGTTCACCTCGGACCGCACCATCGACGTCGACGGCACGTCCGTCGCCTTCGAGCACTGCATTATCGCCGCGGGCTCCGAGCCCGCCCAGCTCCCGGGGCTGCCCGAGGACGAGCGCATCATGGACTCCACCGCCGCGCTCGAGCTGCCCGAGGTGCCCGCCCGCCTGCTCGTGATCGGCGGCGGGATCATCGGCCTCGAGATGGCGACGGTCTACTCCGCGCTGGGGAGCTCGGTGACCGTCGTCGAGCTCACCGACCAGCTCATGCCGGGCTGCGACCCCGACCTCGTCAAGCCGCTGCAGAAGCGGATCAGCGAGCGCTACGAGGCGATCCTGCTCGGGACCAAGGTCACGAACGTCGAGGCGGGCGAGCGGCTGCGGGTCGAGTTCGAGGGACCGGACGCCCCCGAGCCGCAGGAGTTCGACCGCATCCTGGTCGCGGTCGGGCGCCGCGCGAACGGCGACAAGCTCGGCCTCGAGGCGGCGGGCGTCAACGTCGACGAGCGCGGCCGCATCCCGGTGGACAAGCAGCTGCGCACCAACGTCCCCCACATCCTCGCGATCGGCGACATCATCGGCGACCCGATGCTGGCCCACAAGGCGAGCCACGAGGGCAAGGTGGCCGCGGAGGTGGTGGCGGGTCAGAACGTCGAGCTCGACGTCCGCGCGATCCCGTCGGTCGCCTACACGGACCCGGAGGTCGCCTGGACCGGGCTCACCGAGGCCGAGGCGGTGGCTCAGGACATCGCCTACGAGAAGGCGAGCTTCCCCTGGGCCGCGTCAGGCCGGGCGCTCTCGCTCGACCGAGCCGAGGGCCTCACGAAGATCCTGGTGGATCCCGAGTCGCGGCGCGTGCTCGGCTACGGCATCGTCGGGCCGAACGCGGGCGAGCTGATCGCCGAGGCGACCTTCGCGATCGAGATGGGCGCGGAGGCCGAGGACCTCGGGCTCACGATCCACCCGCACCCGACGCTGTCGGAGACCGTAATGTTCGCCGCCGAGATGGTCGAGGGGACGATCACCGATCTCTACGCGCCCAAGCGCCGGCGAGGCTGAGCGGGTGGAAGGGGGCGAGCAAGCCCGCGCGCCGCTCACCGGGCGCGGTCGCACCGAGGCGACGGAACCCTCCGCCCTGCAGCGCACCTACGCGCGGCGGGTGGCGGAGTCGAAGGCGACGATCCCCCACCTGTACCTGCGCGCGGACGTCGACATGGGCGCCTGCGTCGAGCTGCGCGACCGCCTGCGCGCCGAGCTGGGCGAGGCCGCGCCGCAGTACGTAGACATGGTCGTGCGCGCGGCCGCCCTCGCGCTACGCGAGCACCCGCGCCTGAACGGCGCCTACCGCGACGCGCGCTTCGAATCGCACTCCCGCGTCAACGTCGCGGTGACCGTCGCGACACAGGACACGCAGATGCTGCCCGTGATCTCGGACGCCGACCAAGCCGGGCTCGCGGAGATCGCCCAGCGGCGAGCGGAACTCGCCGAGCGCGCGCGAGGCGGCGAGATCACGCGGCCCGAGCTCTCCGGCGGCACGTTCACGGTCGCGAGCTACGGCGACGACGAGGGCGTGGACGAGTTCGCGCCCGCCGTGGTTCACGGGCAGGGGGCTCTGCTCGCCGCCGGGGCGGTGCGCGAGGCGCCGCTCGTCAGGGGGGGCGCGGTGGTGGCCGGGCACGCGATGACCCTCGTCCTCTGCTGCGATCAACGCTTGATCCAAGGCGCCGAGGGCGCCGCGTTCCTCCGGCACGTCCGCGGTCTGCTGGAGGAGCCCGACCGGCTCTGAAGCGGCGTGCCTGAGCGTCTCGTCGACATCCCGATTGAGTCGCTCCCCTTCGTCGACGAGCACTTCCTGGACATCGCCGCGACCACCGATGAGGTGTGGGACGCCCTGCTTGTGACGATGGCCGGCTTCGCGCGGGGCTCGAGCGGCCCGATCTCGCGGCTGCTGGGCTGCGCGCAGACCGAGGCCACGGGCGACGTCGGCACGATCGGCTCGACGATCCCCGGGTTCGTCGTCACCCGCGCGGTCCGCCCGGTCGTCCTCGCGCTCATGGGGCAGCACCGCTTCTCGCGCTACGCGCTCATCTTCCGGATCGTCGAGAAGCCCAGCGGGCTGGTGCTGTTGAGCGCGCAGACGCGCGCCGAGTTCCCCGGCGCGAAGGGCAAGGCCTACCGCGGGCTCGTGATCACCACCCGCGGCCACGTCCTCGTCACGCGCTCGATCATGCGCTCGGTGCGCCGCCGCGCGGAGCGCATGAGCTGGCAGGGCACGGGCGACGCTTGAACCCGCCCGGCGGCGGGCATAGAATCCTCGTAGCGATCGGCACGAGCCACAAGCGAGGCCGAGCGCGCAAGACATCGACATAGGGCGGCGCCAGAAAGCGCCTGCCCGGCGTCCGTAGGCGCCGCCGGTGGAGATCCCACCGCGGCGGTAGGCCGATCGGCCCGAGGCGATCCCAACGGCCGGTCCGACACGAAGGGCGAAGACAATGAAGGCAGCCAACGGTGCGCTCGCGACCGGGCCTGCCCGCGCGCGCGGGGACGAGGACGCGAGCGCGGACACCGGGTCACACCTCACGCGCTCAGACCGCGCGAACCTCCTGCGCTACATGGCGATGATGCGCTTCGCCGAGGAGCGCGCGCTGGTGCTCTACAGGCAGGGCAAGGTGCCAGGGTCGTTCTACGACGGCCGCGGGCAGGAGGCGATCCCGGTCGGCTCGGCGTACGCGCTGGGGCCGCGAGACCGGACCTGCATCCTGCACCGCGACCTCGGCGCGCACTTCGTGCGCGGCGTGACCCCCGAGCGCTACCTGGCCAACTACATGGGCCGCTCCGGCGGCGTCACCGGGGGCAAGGACGGGAACATGCACTTCGGCGACCCCCGGCTCGGGTCGGTCGGCATGGTCTCGATGCTTCCCGACATGGCGCTCGTCGCCACCGGGATGGCGCTCGCCTTCAAGCTGCGCGGCGATCCGCGCGTCGCGCTCACGTACTTCGGCGAGGGCGCGACCGCGGACGGCCAGTGGCACGAGGCGCTG
>DATCLC010000037.1:0-18319 GCA_036564135.1 Solirubrobacterales bacterium | reverse complement strand
GGCGAGCTTCGGCTCGGCGAGACCGTGAAGCTCGCCTACGTCGACCAGTCGCGCGACGCTCTCGACCCCGAGAAGACCGTCTGGGAGGAGATCTCAGACGGCTACGACGAGATCAAGGTCGGCAACGTGACGATGAACTCGCGCGCCTACGTCGCCGGGTTCAACTTCAAGGGGTCGGACCAGCAGCGCAAGGTCGGCACCCTCTCGGGCGGGGAGCGAAACCGCGTCCATCTCGCGAAGCTCCTGCGCTCGGGCGGCAACCTGCTGCTGCTCGACGAGCCCACCAACGACCTCGACGTCGACACGCTGCGCGCGCTCGAGGAGGCGCTGCTCGCCTTCGCAGGCTGCGCGGTGATCATCTCGCACGACCGCTGGTTCCTCGACCGCGTCGCGACCCACGTGCTCGCCTTCGAGGGTGACTCGCAGGTGCGCTGGTTCGAGGGCAACTTCGAGGCGTACGAGGAGGACCGGCGCCGCCGCCTCGGCGCGGCGGCCGACCGGCCCCACCGGATCACCTACAAGCGGCTGACGCCGCAGCGGTAGCGCCCCGGCCAGGGCTTTCAGCCCTCGTTGCCGGAAAACGGCAAGCAGGGCTGAACGCGCGGCGGGGCGGGGATCGGTTCAGCCCACGTTGCCGGAAAACGCAACGTGGGCTGAACGTCAGAGGTAGCGGCGGGCCGCCGCGCCGGCCTGGGCGCCGTAGCCGCCGCCGAAGAGCACGGCGTGCACGAGCAGCGGCAGGAGCTGCCAGAGGGCGACCCGCTCGGCGTGGCCATCCGCGAGCGGGAACTCCTCGGCGTAGGCGGCGAAGATCCGCTCGGTGGGCGAGCCGAACAGGCGCAGCATCGCGAGGTCGATCTCGCGGTGACCGCCGTAGGCCGCCGGGTCGATTAAAACGCCCCGGCCCGCGGCGTCGCCCATCACGTTGCCGCCCCACAGGTCGCCGTGCAGCCGGGCGGGCGGCTCAGGGGGGCCGGCGAGCTCATCCAGCCGCGCGCACACCTCCTCCACGGCACGCGCGTCGGCGGCGGAGAGCGACCCGCGCTCCACGGCGCGGCGGGCGAGCGGCAGCAGCACGTCCTCCGCATAGACCGTGGCCCAGCTGGGTCGCTCGCGCGGCTCGACCTCGACCGAGCCGATCCGCAGCACGCCGTCGGGCGAGCCCGGCGGCAGCGCGCCGTGCGCGGGCGCGCCGGAGCGGTGCAGGCGGGCGAGCGCGCGGCCGAGCTCCTCGGCGCCCTGCGCCGAGAGCGCCCCGGGGTCCACCCACTCGAGCGCGAGGAAGGGCACCTCCTCCCCCACGGCGATCACCCCCGGCACCGGGGCTCCGCCGTCGGCGAGCCAGCGCAGGCCCGCGGCCTCGGCGGCGAAGTCGGCCGCGGTCGCGCCGGCGCGCGCCTTCACGAACGCGGGCCCCGAGGCGAGCTCCACGCGCCAGGCGTCGTTGATGCTGCCGCCCGCGACCCGCGCGGCCTCGCCCGGCGCCTCGCCCAGGGCGTCGGCGAGCGCGGCGGCGAGGGGCGCGGGCAGGCTCACACCCGGCCCGCGGCTACCTCGTCGAGCAGCGCCCGGCAGTTGCGCTCGACGATCTCCACGACCTCCGCGAACCCGTCCGCGCCGCCGTAGTAGGGATCGGGCACGTCGTCCTCGATCCCGTCGCCGAACTCGCGCAGGAGCCGCACCTTCGCCTCGGCCTCCGGGCCGGGCGCCATCCGCAGCAGGTCCTCGCGGTTGGAGCGGTCCATGGCGATCACGAGGTCGAACTCGAAGAAGTCGCCCGGCGTCACCTGCCGCGCGGCGCCGTCCAACTCGATGCCGCGCTCACGGGCGGCCGCGACCGCGCGCGGGTCGGGCGGGTCGCCCACGTGCCAGTGGCCGGTGCCGGCGCTGTCGACCTCGATCTCGCCGTCGAATCCCGCCTCGGCGACGAGCGCGCGCATCACGCCCTCGGCGGTCGGCGAGCGGCAGATGTTCCCGAGGCAGACGAAGAGCAGGCGCATCGAGCGGCGAGGGTAGCGGCACCGGTCCGGACGCGCCCGGGAGAGTCGATGCCGCCGGGTCGACGGCCCGACCGCGTAAGTTGGCGGCGTCCGCGATGGAGAAGCTCACCGACATCCCGCTCGCCGAGCTCACTACGCTGCGCCTCGGCGGCCCCGCGCGCACACTTCTGCGCACAACGACGCGGCAGGAGCTGATCGACGCCGTGCGCGAGGCCGACCGCTCCGGCGAAAAGACGCTGATCATCGCCGGGGGCAGCAACCTGGTGGTCGCCGACGAGGGCGTGCCGTGGGCGATCCAGGTGGCGACGCGCGGGATCGAGCGCACCGAGCTTGCGGATGGGCGAGTTGCGGTCACCGCCGAGGCAGGCGAGGACTGGGATGCGTTCGTGACGGCCGCTGTCGCCGACGGGCTCGTCGGCGTCGAGTGCCTCGCGGGCATCCCGGGGACCGTGGGCGCGACCCCGATCCAGAACGTGGGCGCCTACGGCCAGGAGGTCGCCGAGACGATCACCGAGGTGCTCGCCCTCGAGCGGGCGAGCGGCGAGGTGCGCGCGCTCACGCCGGAGCAGTGCGGCTTCAGCTACCGGTCGAGCCGTTTCAAGCGCACCGAGACACACGTGGTGCTCGCGGTCACCTTCGCGCTCGCCCGCGACGACGGCCGCGGATCCGCGCCGATCCGCTACGCGGAGCTCGCCCGCAAGCTCGGCGTCGAGCTCGGCGAGCGCGCGCCGCTCGCCGCGGTGCGCGAGGCCGTGCTGGAGCTGCGCCGCGGCAAGGGCATGGTGCTCGACCCCGACGACCCGGATACGCGCAGCGCGGGCTCGTTCTTCACGAACCCGATCCTCGGGCCCGACGAGGCCGAGCGCCTGGCGCGCCTGGTCGCCGAGCGTTTCGGCGACGACGTCTCGCCGCCGTTCTGGCCGCAGAGCGACGGGCGCGTGAAGGTCTCGGCGGCCTGGCTCATCGAGCGCGCGGGGTTTCACCGCGGCTACGGCGACGGGCGCGTCGGGCTCTCCAGCAAGCACACGCTCGCGGTAATCAACCGCGGCGGGGCGACCACGGCCGAGCTCGTCGCGTTCGCGCGCAGTATCGCCGCGGGGGTTTACGAGGCGTTCGGGGTTGAATTGATGCCCGAGCCCGTGTTCTACGGGCATAGCTGGTAGCCGCCGGCTTGCAGGTACCAGCTACCAGCTGAGTCACCGTCCGCCCTTCAGAGGCCTAGCGGCCCCGTGGGAAGGGAACGGGCGACTGGCGACCGGCGACTCTATGAGGCCCGGCGCCACCGCTTCATATCGCCGTCTTCCTCTACTTCCAGCTCGCCCCGCGCGGCGAGGTGATCCAGGTAGACGAGCGTGATCTGCAAGGCCCAGGCGGACGTTGTGGGCGTGAGGTTCTCGGCGCCGATCACGCGATCGAGTACCTCGAACCCGGTGAGCGGCTCATCGGCGACGGTCTCGCGGATGCGGTCCAGAGCGGCGCTGAGCTGGCGGCGGCTCTCGGCGATCTTCGCGGGGACGTCGCGGAACGGCCGCCCGTGGCCGGCCAGGCAGAGGCCGGTCTTGAGGTTCTCGACCACCTCGAGGCTGCGCTGAAACTCGGCGACCGGATCGGGGGTGAGGCCGTGGTCGAAGTACAGCGTCACGCGCCCGAGGATGTGGTCGCCCGAGATCAACAGCCCCGACTCGGGCTCCCAGAAGACGACGTGCGAGGGCGCGTGCCCGGGGGTCTCGTAGGTCACGAACGTCCCGAGGTCGGTCTCGATCTCCACCCCGTCGACCAGCTCGCGGTCGGGCGGCACCGCGCGCGCGATGCCCGGGCCGTGGTCGTCGCCGCGGCGCGCCTCGCGGTAGCGCTCAAGCGCCGCGGGCGGCACGCCGCTCTGGCGCGCGACCTCAAGGCGCCGCTCCAGCACCCCCTCGGGGTCCTCCGCCAGGTCCCGCGCGTGCCCCCACGCCGGGTGGATCCAAAGCTCGCAGCCGGCAGTGTCGACGATCGGCCCCGCGAGGCCGTAGTGGTCGGAGTGGGCGTGGGTGCAGACCACGAGCCGAACGTCCGTGAGCGCGAGCCCGACCTGCGCCATCGCGTACTCGAGCTGCCGCGTGCCGTCCGCCCCGGCGTAGCCGGTGTCGAAGAGCACGACCCCGTCGCCCGCGCGCACCGCCCACGCGTTGCAGTGCGGCACGCCGGGCCAGGGCAAGGGCAGCCGCAGCCGCCAGACCCCGGGCAGGACGCGCTCGCCGCGACCGAGCTCCTTTTCCTTGGCGGGACTCATCCGGCGCTCATGCTGGCAGACGGATCACCCAAACCACCAACGTTCAGCCCTGGTGTTCGGAAAACGGCAACCAGGGCTGAAAGTCCCGGGCGGCCGACGGAACGTTCAGCCGTGGTGTTCGAAAAACGGCAACGAGGGCTGAAAGTTCGGTTTCGGCGGCGGGGTCACGCGTCGCCGGCGAGCCCGCGGCACGCGAGATCGCGATTGCGTTGGATCAACCAACGGAACTGCGAGGTCACCGGGGGCCCGACCACGACCTCGCGCTTCTTGTTGGATCAAGCAACGAAACCGCGAGGTCGGCGCGAAGCGCACCCGCGCACTACAACCCACGGGCCGCCGGCCCGCCGACCCTCCCCCTCCTTCGCCGCCCTACCCCGACGGACCGCGGCACCCGGAGCCGGCCGAGAGACCACCCGCCGACCCCGCCGCGATCATTCGCGTCCGATGAAGCGCCGCCCCCGCGCCTACTACCTGGTCGCCGGCGTCGACCTGTGGGACGAGCTCCAGCGACTCTGCCGGCTCGAGGCGCTCGGCGGGCCCGGCGGTGAGCTCGCGCAGCGGCAGCCCGAGCTGCGCGTGCGGCGCGCGCGCAAACGCCCGCGCAGCCGGCTGGGGTTCGCGGTGCCGAGCGAGTGGCGAATCTCGGTGACCGCCTACCCGGGCATCCGTCCCGGCGACGTCCAGGAGACGCTCCTGCACGAGCTCGTCCACCTGGCCGTGCCGGCGAAGCCCGGCGAGCGCGCCTGGCACGGGCCCGAGTTCAAGGCGACGCTGCGGCGCGCGATGCGCGAGGCCTACGGCGTGCGCGGCGTGCGCGTGCGCAACAGCTACCACGGCGCCTACGCGGATGCACTCGAGCGCCGCCGCGCCCGTCTCGCGGGCGCGCCCGACGGCCAGCTCTCGCTGCTCGAGGCCGAGGAGCGGGCGGCCTAGATCCGCCCCGCCTCCGCTGCCGCCTCCTCGGCGGCGGTGAGCTGCTCTGAGATCAGCTCGAGCCCCGCGCTCCAGAACCCGGGGTCGGTGAGGTCGACGTCCACGATCCGGCCGAGCTCCTCGGGCGAGCGCGAGCCGCCCGCGCGCAGCAGCTCCAAGTACGAGGGCACGAACTCCTCCCCGCGCTCCTTGTAGCGCCGGTACACCGAGAGCGCCAACAGGTGCCCGTAGGCGTACGCGTACACGTAGCCGGGCGTGTCGATGAAGTGCGGCACGTATGACCACCAGGTCCCGTAGTCCTCGGTGACGTCGACCGAGTCGCCGAGCAGGTCGCGCTGGGTCTCGAGCCAGGCCTGGTTGAAGTCCTCGACACGCAGCTCACCGTCCCGCCGCCGCTGTGTGTGGACGCGGTCCTCGAAGCGGTTCATCGCCACCTGCCGGAAGACCGCCGCGATCGCCCCGTCGAGCGACTCGGCGAGCAGCGCCAGGCGCGCCTCGGCGTCGGGCGCCTCGGCGAGCAGCCGCTCCAGCACGATCGTTTCGCCGAAGATCGAGGCGGTCTCGGCGACCGTGAGCGGCGTCGAGAACTGGAAGATGCCCTGGTCGCGCGCGAGCACCGCGTGCACGCCGTGACCGAGCTCGTGGGCCATGGTCAGCACGTCGCCGGGGCGCGCGGTGTAGTTGAGCATCACGTAGGGGTGCGCCGAGGGCACCGCGTATGAGCAGAACGCACCGCCGCGCTTGCCCGGCGCGGGCGGGGCGTCGATGTAGTCGCCCTCGAAGAACGAGGCCGCGGCCCGCCCGAGCTCCTCGGAGAAGCCGCGATAGCAGTCGAGGACGAGCTCGCGCGCCTCGGCGTAGGGCACGCGCCGCTCCTCCATCACCACCGGCGCCATCCGGTCGTAGTGGGCGAGGCGGTCGAGCCCGAGCAGGCCCGCCTTCAGCCGGTACCAGCGCCGGGCGAGCTCGTACTGGCCCTGCACCGCCTCGATGAGCGCCTCGACCGACTCGTCGCTCGCCTCGTTCGCGAGGTTGCGCGAGGCCAGCCAGTGCTCGTAGGAGCGCAGGCGGTCCTTGGTCGCCTTGTCGGCGAGCAGCGTGTTGAAGACGAAGGCGCGGATGCGCAGGCCGTCGTCGAGCGCCCTGGTGACGCCGTTCGCGGCCTCCGCGCGGCGCTCGCGGTCGGGGTCCTGCAGCCGGGCGAGCGCCTGCATGAGCGGCACCGGCTCGTCCGCGTCGGGCAGCTCGACGGTGAGCGACGAGACCTGCTCGGTGAACAGGCGCCGGAACGCCGAGGCGCCGGTCACCTGCAGCTCGGTCATCACGCGCTCCTCCGGCTCGGAGAGCTGGTGCGGGCGGTAGCGACGCGAGGTGCGCAGGAAGTGGCGCCAGCGGGCGAGGCGCTCGTCGTCGATCAGCCGGTTGGCGTGCTCGTCGTCGAGCGCGTTCCACTCGAGCTCGAAGAAGAGCAGCTCGGTCTCGATCGCCGCGCCGCGCTCCTGCGCCTCCTGCATGAGCGCGCCGCGCTCGGGGTCACGCGTGTCGGTGGTGAACCACAGCGACGCGTAGGTCCCGGCGCGGCCCGCGCGGTCGTAGATCTCCTCGAGCTCGCGCAGGGCGTCGGCGAGCCCCTCCGCGTCGAGCTCGGCGACGCGCCCCCGGTGGGCGGCGGCGAAGGCGTCGGCGCGCTCCTTGGCGTCATCGAGCAAAGCGCGCACGCCGACGGGGCCGCGACCGTCGACGAGCGGCTCCAGGTTCCAGCGCGCCTCCTCGAGGGCTTCGTCTTGCGTGGCGGCGGTTGCGGTGCTCATGCCACCACGATACGGGGCCGTGCCCGCGGCGAGCTTTAGCGCCCCTCGGGGACCCCGCCGCCCGGCCCTTCGCCCGCGCGCTGATCGCCGGCCTCGATGCTCATGCCGCCCGCCGCGGAAAGGTCGATCCCGTGCTCGGTGAGCGCCCCGAGGACCCGCTCCTGCAGTGCCGGGTCGGCCGTCGCGTCGATCTGCTGCGGACCCGCCTCCGGGTCGTAGCCTGCCGCCCGCAGCGCCTCGAGGATCTGGTCGCGCAGACCGGTGCCGCTCATATCGATCGTCTGCCTCTTGGCCTGGCTCACCTGCACGCTGCCGGTCCGCATCGCCTCGAACACCATCCCCATGAGCGAGCCGAGGTCGAGGTTGCCGCCGACGTTCACCTGCACGCCCGATGCCCGGAACGGCCGGCCGACGACGTCCGCCGGCTCCTCGCGCGAGGGCTGCACCGGGTCGGTGTAGGCGGCCAGGTCGGCCGGTGAGACGGCGCTCTCGCGCTCGCGGCGGCGCTTGACGTAATCGAAGAGGCCCACTCGCGTGCGAGCGTAAACCAGCGGCACCGTGCGCGCCAGTCCTTGCGCCGCGAGCCCTACTGCGTGATCGTGACCGGGGTGCCGGGAGGCACGCGCTCGACCAGAGCGTTCACGTCCGCGTCGCGGGCGCGCACGCAGCCGTGCGAGGCGGCCCGCCCGAGCGGGCCGTCGGTGCCGTGGATCGCGATCCGGTCGCCGCCCATCCACCCGGACGGCAGGTCGGGCTGGCGCGCCGTGAGCGCGACCGCGCAGCAGCCGTAGCTCGGGTCGAGCCCGCCGCGGAAGGTGTCGGTCACCGCGAAGCGGCCCGTCGGCGTGCTCGACTCGGGCGCCCCGACCGTGACCGCGAACGAGCGCACGACCTTGCCGTCGCGCCGCAGCTCGGCTCTGAAGTCGGAGAGGTCCACGCGAATCTCCCACGGCACGCTGCCCGCGACCAGCTTCGTGGCGTCGAGGCGCACCCAGGCGAGCTCACCGTTCTCCCGATGCGGCGTGGGCACGCCCGCCCACGCGCCGCGGCGCTCTGCGACGTAGAGCACGGTGGGCGAGCCCCACTCCGTCTCCTGCCCGAGGCGGGCGATCACCTTTCCGCCCGGCCGGTCCCGCAGGACGACGCGCTCCTTCGGGCGGGGCCAGATGACGGGGTGCCCGCTCTCCGGCAGCTCGAGCACCGGGCGCCGGGCCTCCGCATCACCCTGCGCCCCGGAACCGGAGTCCGCCGCAGCTCTCGCGTCGGCAGCCGCGGCCGGCGGCGCCGCCGAGGGCTCCTCCCGCTCGTCGGCGCCGCACGCCACCAGGGCGAGCGCCGCTCCCGCGGCGAGGCAAGCCAATACGGGCCCGCGCGCCATCACCCGCCTGAGGTTACGGCCCCGGCCGCCCGCGGTGGCTAGTCCTGGTCGAGGCTCACGAACCTCTCGGACCCCCGGTCGGCCGCGCCCGGCTCGACGAGGTCTGCCAGCTTCGACTTGTCCGCGGCGCGCTCGATCACGCGGGTCGTCGTGTGCACGTACATGCGCCCACCCTCGCCGGACGTCCTCGCGAGCAGGACGTCGGCCGCCGCGTCCAGGACCGGAGACAGACCGGAGACGTAGAAGTGGTCCGCCTCGTAGTGGTAGCCGTTGCGAACGCCGGTGAAGACGTCGCCCTCCGGCGTCACCGAGAACTGGCCGTGGGGCCCGGTGCGCGCGAGGAGGCGAATGACGAGGAGCTCGACGTCGTCGCACTCGATCTCGACGGCGCCGCCGAGGTCGCGCGGCGGCATCCGGTACCGGCGGCGGCGGTACCGGTCGCCCAGCCACTCGGCGCCCCGCATGCGCCCGTCGAGGCGCCGGGTCGCCTCCTCGATGGCCGCGTGGTCGGCCGGCTCGAAGATGCGCAGCGTGTCCGCGTAGCTCAAGAGCAGCGTCCGGTGCTGCTCGCGCAGGGTCGTCTCCTGATGTTCGGTCGTCATCCCCCTCCGAGGTCGACTTCGCTGCTCCCCGCAGGTCGGAGTGCCGGCGCCGCGCTCTCGGCGGCGCGCGACTGGGTTAGACAGGCGCCTGGGCCTCGCGGCCTCAGGCGGGGGAAGAAGCGGAGAGGGAGGGATTCGAACCCTCGAGAGAGCTATTAGCCCCCTACTCGCTTAGCAGGCGAGTGCCTTCAGCCACTCGGCCACCTCTCCGAGCGAGGAAAGCCGATTCTAGATGCCCGCGCGCGCGGCGCCACCCCTGGTCTGGACCTTCCGCCAGTTTCCGGTTAGGCTCGCGCGATGGTCGGGGGTGTGAGACGCGCGCTGGCGGCGCCCGCCGCCTGTGTTTCTGCGCTGGCGTGCTTGGCGGTGGGAGCCGCGCCGGCGGCGGCGGGGGACTTCATGGTCACCACGCTCGCCGCCGATGAGAGCCCCGGATCGCTGCGAGCCGCGTGGGCGGCTGCCACCGATGAGGACAACCCCGAATCCGAGCTCAACCGGATCGTGTTCGCGCCCTCGCTCAGCGGGACGATCGACCTGAGCGGCCTCGGGGACGACGTCCTGCCCCTTCACACGCAGGACCCGATCGAGATCGTCGGGCCGGGCGCCGACCAGCTCACGATCCGCGGCAACTCGGCCGACCCCATCTTCAGCGTCGTCGAGGAGGGCGGCCTCTCGGGCCTGACCCTCGAGCACGGGATGCCGGCGCTGTTTATCGAACCCCGGCCGCTCTCGCCGGCGTTCATCGTCACCGACGCGAGATTCCAGATGAACCCGGGCTCGGACGGCAACCCGGTGATCCGCGGCGGCGCCATACGCGCCCACTTCGCGGGGGTCGTCGTGGAGAACTCAGTCTTTGCCTCCAACGGCTCGGCCTTCGGGGAGGGCGGGGGGATCTACGGCCACAACAGCAGCATCACGGTCCGCGGGTCGCTCTTCTACGAGAACGAGGCCGAGGGCGGGGCGGCGATCTACGCGGGGCACGAGACCTGGGGCAACGAGTCCGTCAGCGATACCGTCGTGATCGAGAACTCGACGTTCGCGGACAACCTCGTGAACGGGAACGCGGGCTGGTCCTGGTACGTCGGCGGCGTCGTCGGGTACTCCCCGGCCGGGGGTTCGCTCGAGATCCGCAACTCCACGATCGTCGGCACCAAGTTCGCCCCGACCGTGCCCGGCATGGGCGCCGTCCGCGTCCCGGAGGGCACCGCGCGCATCTACAACACCGTGCTCGCGGACAACGACCCCCTGCTCGACGACCTCTCGGGGCAGTTCGCGGAGGTCGCATACTCGCTGCTCGAGGACCGCGGGAGCCCGACGATCGGCAACGCCCACCACCTGATCGAGGGCATCGACCCGATGCTCGGCCCGCTCGCCGCGAACGGCGGGGCGACCGACACGATGCTCCCCGAGCCGGGCAGCCCGCTGATCGACGCGGGCAAGCGCTTCGGCGACGCGCTCACCGACCAGCGCGGCCTGCAGCGGACCGTCGACTTCCTCGCGCTGCCGAACGCGGACGGCGGCGACGGCACCGACATCGGCGCGGCCGAGGTCCAAGACCCGGCGCCGCCCCGGATCGAGATCACCTCGCCGACCGATGGCGCGGTGTTCTTGGAGGGCGACGTGGTGACGGCCGCGTACGAGTGCGACGACGGCGAGGACGGCACCGGGATCGAGTCGTGCGCCGGGCCGGTGGAGTCCGGGGCGGATATCGACACCTCAAGGCCCGGCAAGCACAAGTTCGTCGTGAGCGCGGCCGACTTCGGCGGCAACACCGCGAAGCGCACCGTCACCTACACGGTCAAGAAGTTCCCGCGCTGCAACGGCAAGCGCGCAACGATCTTCGCGAAGAGGGGCAAGCCCACCAAGGGGACTCCCGGACCGGACGTGATCGTGGGGACCGCGGGCAACGACCGGATCGACGGCCGCGGGGGCAACGACGTGATCTGCGGCGGGCGCGGCAAGGACAAACTCAAGGGTGGCTCGGGCAAGGACAAACTCTTCGGCGGGCCAGGGAAGGACGCACTCATCGGCGGCCCGGGCAAGGACAAGCTCGTGGGCGGTCCCGGCCGCGACACCGAGCGGCAGTAGCCTCCGTCCCCGTCATGGAGCTGGCAGAGGCGTTTGACAGCGCGAGCCGGCGCGGCGAACGGGCGCCGACAGGGGCGTGAGCGCGGATGTCGCCCCGGGGCCCGACGGCCGAAGCCGTTGCGCCTGGTGCCTGAGCGCGCCGGACTATGTCGAGTACCACGACACGGTCTGGGGTCGGCCGCTCCACGACGAGCGGGCGCTGTTCGAAGCGCTCACGCTCGAGCTCTTCCAGTCGGGGCTCTCGTGGCTCACGATCCTGCGCAAGCGGGAGGGATTCCGCGCCGCCTTCGCGGATTGGCGGATCGAGCGGGTGGCCGCGTTCGGGGAGCGGGACGTCGAGCGCCTGTTGCAGGACGCCTCCATCGTCCGCCATCGCGCCAAGATCGAGGCCACGGTGGCGAACGGGCGAGCCGTGGTCGAGCTCAGCGGGCGCGGCGTGAGCTTCGCCGACCTGGTCTGGAGCTTCGCGCCCGACCGTGAACCGGGCCACGCGCCCCAGGCGATGCGCGACCTGCCCACCGCGATGGCGGAGTCGAAGGCGATGGCCAAGGAGCTCAAGCGCCTCGGCTTTCGCTTCGTCGGGCCCACGACGGCCTACTCGTTCATGCAGTCGGCGGGCCTGGTGAACGACCACCTCGCCGGCTGCGAGTTCCGCGGCGACCCGGAATCCGTGGATCGCCGAGCGTCCGCTGTAGGCTCGCGCTGACTTGCAGCGCGCGAGCCTCGACAGCGAAGCGAAGGACGCCCGCCTCGACCACGAGGCCCTCTTCGCGCGCTACGAGGGCATCTTCGCCGGGATCTCCCGCCCGTTCGCGTTCGTCGACCTCGACGCGCTCGAGCACAACGCCCGCCACATGCTCGCCCAGGCGGGCTCGCTGCCGATCCGGGTCGCGTCGAAGTCGGTGCGCTCGCTGGCCGTGCTCGAGCGGATCTTCGCTCTCGACGAGCGCTTCCGAGGGATCCTGAGCTTCACGCTCGAGGAGGCGCTCGTGCTCGCCGAGCGGGGTTACGAGAACGTCTTCGTCGGCTACCCGACGACCGACCGCGACGCGCTCTCGCGGCTGGCCGCGCTGGCGGCCGAGCGGCCCGATACCCACCCGGCGCTCGTCGTCGACGAGGCGGCGCAGCTCGACCTGATCGAAAACGCGGGCGGGCGCGGCGCAACGCCGATCCGCGTGGTGATCGACCTCGACCCGAGCTGGCGGCCGCTCGGGGCGCACGGCGTGCGCATCGGGCCGAAGCGCTCGCCGGTGCGCACGGCGGCGCAGGCGCGGGCGCTCGCGCGCGATGCAACCGAGCGCCCCGGCACGCGCGTGGTGGGCGTGATGGCGTACGAGGGCCACATCGCCGGCGTCGGCGACCGCCCCGCCGGGCGGCCGCTGCGCGGCGCCGCGATCCGCGCGATGCAGTCGCGCTCGCTTGCCGAGCTACGCGAGCGGCTGCCGGAGGTGATCGGCGCGATCCGCGAGGAGGTCGGCTCCGAGCTCGAGTTCGTGAACTGCGGTGGCACCGGCAGCCTGGCGCGCTCCGCGGCGCTCGGCGTCGCCACCGAGCTCACCGCCGGCTCGGGCTTCTACGCGCCGGCGCTCTTCGACACCTACAGCCACCTCGACCTGCGGCCGGCGGCGATGTTCTGCCTGCCGGTCGTGCGCCGCCCGGGCGCTGGCGTCGTGACCGTGATGGGCGGCGGCTACGTGGCCTCGGGCGCCCCCGGGCGCGACCGCCTGCCGGAGCCGTTCCTGCCGCGCGGCCTGAGCTACGACCGCGAGGAGGGCGCCGGCGAGGTGCAGACGCCGCTGCTCGGCGCCGCGGCGCGCACGCTGCGCGTCGGCGACCGCGTCTACATGCGGCATGCCAAGGCGGGCGAGCTCTGCGAGCACTTCAACTCGCTCTACCTGGTCTCGGGCGAGCGGATCGTCGACGAGGTCCCGACCTACCGCGGCGACGGCTGGGCGTTCCTCTAGCCCGCGTCGACCGGGCCCAGAACGCGGTCGGTGTAGGCGTTGGTGAAGACGCCATCGGGGTCGAGGCGGCGGCGGACGGCCTGGAAGTCGCCCCAGGCCGGGTAGAGCTCGCGCAGCTCCTCGGCCGTTCGGAAGTGGCGCTTGCCCCAGTGCGGGCGCGCGCCGAACTCGCGCAGGGCGTCCTCGACCGCGCGGAAGTAGGGCTCCCAGTCGAGCTTGCGGTCCTGGTGGACCGCGATGTAGCAGGTGTCGCGCTCGTATGAGGGGCTCAAGTACGAGTCGTCGGCGGCGACGAAGCGCACCTCGATCGGGTAGCCGACCGCGAGCTCCGGGCGCTCGGCGACCGCGAGCACCCGCTCGAACGCCTCGCGCGCGTGCTCGCGCGGGACCGCGTACTCCATCTCGGTGAACCGGATGCGCCGCTCCGAGGCGAACACCTTGTAGCTGCGGTCGATCTTCGTCGAGCGCCCCACGCCGCTCGCAGCCAGGCGCGAGATCCGGGGCACCCGGCTGGGGAAGCGCCGCGCGGCGAGCGCGAGGAGCTGGCCGCCCCAGTTCTCGAGCATCACCTCCTGCGCGTAGACCAGCGCCGGGTGGCGCGGCGCCGGCGGCTCGTCGGTGCGCCTGCTCTCGCGGCAGAGCGCGACGTCGGTGTGTGGGAAGACGTAGAACTCGAAGTGGTCGTTCGCCGCGTTCAGCTCGTCGAGGCGGGCGAGCGTCTCGTCGAGGGGCTTGGGGTTGTCGACGCGGTGGAGCGTGAACGCGGGGACGGTGGCGATCGTCACCGAGTAGATGATCCCGAGCGCCCCCAGGCCGACCCGGGCCGCGCGCAGAAGCTCGGGCTCCGACTCGTCGATCTCGACCACCGAGCCGTCGGCGGTCACGAGCTCGAAGCCGACGATCTGCGCGGAGACGTTCTGGAAGCGCTCGCCGGTCCCGTGCGTGCCGGTCGAGATCGAGCCGGCGATCGTCTGGCGGTCGATGTCGCCGAGGTTGGCGAACGCGACCCCGTGCTCGTCGAGCAGGCGGTTCAGCTCGCCGAGCACGATCCCCGCCTCGACCTTGAACCGCCCCGTCTCCGCGTCGAAGGAGAGCGGCGCGCGCAGCCGGTCGAGGCGCACCATGACGTCGTCGGTGAGCGCGATGTCGGTGAAGGAGTGCCCCGAGGCCGACGCGCGCACCCGCCTGCCGGCCGCCGCGGCCCGGGCGACGACTTCGCGCAGCTCGTCGCGGCTCGCCGGCCGCTCGATCGCGCTCGGGTTGCAGCTCTGCTCGCGCGCCCAGTTCGTCCAGCGGGGCATTTGAACGGCAGCCTAATCGGCGCCGCGCGCGCCCACCGGCAAGTGATTACATCGCCGGGTGGCCGCCACCTCGATCGACATCGATACGCCCCACGGCCCGGCTCGCGCGCACCTGACCCTGCCCGCCGGGCCCCGCGGCGCGCTGGTCCTCAGCCACGGCGCGGGCGGCGGCGTAGAGGCTCCGGACATCGTGGTCGCCAAGGAGGCCGCCGTCGAGGAGGGCTTCGCGGTCGCGCTTGTCGAGCAGCCCTACCGAGTGGCGGGTCGCCGCTCGCCGGCGCCCGCGCGCCAGCTCGACGCGGCGTGGGCGGCGGTGCTCGAGCGGCTGCAAGCGCAGGAGTTGTCCGGCCTGCCGCTCGTCGTCGGGGGCCGGTCCCTGGGCGGGCGCGTCGCCTGCCGGTGGGCGGCCGAGCATCGGCCCGCGGGCGTGCTCTGCCTCGCCTTCCCCCTCCAGCGGCCGCGCCGGCGCAACTCGCGCGAGGCCCCGCCCAGCCGCCTGCCGGAGCTCGACGCGGTCGAGGCATCCGTACTCGTCGTCCAGGGCACGAGCGACCCGTTCGGCATGCCGCCCCCGGGCCCGAACCGCGAGGTCGCCCAAGTGGCGGGAAACCACGGCCTGCGAGCCGACCCCGATGCCGTCGGCAGCGCGGTCCGCGACTGGCTTCGGCGCCTCGAGCTCTGAGGCTGTCCGAGCGCACCGCCAGCGTCTACCCTGAGCGCGGGCCGAACGCGCCCTCCCGGAGGGGTGGCAGAGCGGTTGAATGCGGCGGCCTTGAAAGCCGTTGACCGGGCAACCCCCGGTCCGTGGGTTCGAATCCCACCCCCTCCGCTCGCACTCCGCGCGCTCAATCCACGCGTTCAGCCCTGGTCATCGGAAACCGCACACCAGGGCTGAAGGTCCGCGGGGCCCAGCCGCACGTTCAGCCCTGGTAGTCGAAAAGCGAAGACCAGGGCTGAACGTCCCGTCCCGGTGGTGGCGGCGGCTGGCCGGCCGTGCGCGCTCAGCCGCAGCCCAGCGTCCGCGCGTAGCCGAGCTTCTTCGCCGCCCGGCGCATCGCGGCGGGGTCCGCCTGCAGGCAGAGGTTGGTCCGCCACGGGCCGCTCCTCGGGCGCTTGTAAAGGAAGGCAGCGAAGCGGCCGTTGCGGTCGGGCTCGAGGCCGCAGCTCGCGCCGTGGCGGGCGGTAGTGATCCGCACGAAACGCCGCTTCTTGAGCCGCGCGCCCCTGTAGACGCGCAGGAGACGGACCTTGTGGACGGCGCGCGCTCCGCGCGGCTTCGTCGAGACCACGCGGCCGACGACCGCCGCGTCCCAGCGCTTGAACGTCTGCTTGTTGAGCACCAGCGGCACGCAGCTGCACGCCGATGCGGAGGGCGCGGCGACCAAGCCGAGGGCGCCGAGCGCGAGGAGCATGGGCAGAAATCGCTTCATACGCGTACTACGGGCGCGCCGGCCGATCGTCACGCGACCGGCTCCGACTCCCGCAGTGGCTCGCGCTCCTCCGCCGGCTTTTCGACCGGAAGCGAGCGCCGGCCGCGGGAGGAGACAAGAAAGGCCGCCGTCGCCAGGCAGATCGCCGCCAGCACGAGGTAGGCGACCACGTCGCCGGCGAGCTCGCCGAGCCCGGCGCCGCCCGTCGCCCCGACGGTGTTGCCGACCGCCCAGCCCAGGTTGGAGATCCCCATCGCGAGGCCCTGCGGGACGCCCGCCCGCTCGCCGGCATCGGCGAGCATCGCCATCGACGGCGACCACAGCGTGGCGATCGCGGGCGTCGCGGCGACCACGAGGACCGCGACCAGCCAGGCCGCCTCCGGCAACCCGAGCACGACCATGAACCCAGCGCTACTCAGGAGCCCCAGGAGCGTCGGGAAGATCCGCCCCCGCCGGTCGGCCATCCGCCCCGTGACCGGTGTCGTGATCGCCTCGGCGATTCCCGCCACGATGAACGTGACGGCGATCGCCGCGGCCCCGGCGCCGAGCTCGTCCATACGCAGCGGGACGAGCACCTCGAGGGTGCCGAACAGCACGCCCGGCATGAGCACAAGCCACATCGCGACGAGCGTGCCGGGCGCCGCGAAGGCCGTCCGGACCATCCCCGGCTGGCGCAGCGCGGGCGGCGTCGCGACGTCGAGTCGCAGGGTGAGGACGATCAGAACGACTCCGAACACCGCCGCCGCGGCGAAGACGGGCCCGCGCCCGAGCTCCTCCGCGGCGCCGCCCACGACCGGGCCGAAGAGCACGCCGCCGATCGCGAAGGCCATCGTCGCCCCGATGAGCTCACCGCGCCGCTCGCTCGGCGCGATCCCGATCAGCCAGCCCAGCACTCCCGCCCAGGACGCGGCCCCGCCAACGCCCTGGACGAACCGCGACGCGTCGAGCACCAGCTCCGACTCGCCGAACGCGAACCCGAGCCCAGCGATCGACATGAGCGTGAGGCCGCCCAGCACGGTCGGCCGCGTGCCGATCCGGGCGGCGACGAGGCCGGCGGGCAGCGCGGCGACCAGGGTGCCGGCGGCGTAGGAGCCCGCAAGCACGCCCGCGGCGCTCTTCGAGAGCCCGAACTCGTCGCTCAGCGCCGGCAGGATCGGGGCGATCGCCGCGTAGAACATCGTGTCCACGAAGACGATCGCGGCGGCGAGGATCAGCAGGCGGCGCATGACCGTCCAGCGTAGGGGGGCCGCGATTTGAAGCCCTCGTCGTGCCTGCCGATAGGGAGGTATGAACGCGCTGCGCGACCGAATCAAAGCCCTCGAGCTTCTTGGGGCGGTCGTCGCGGTGCTGTCTCTCCTCCTAGCCCTCGCGTTCGCGCCGGCCGCGGACGCGAGGGCCCTCCTCCCCCCGAAGGGCAAGGTGTTCCACGGCGTCTCGGAGACCGGGCATACCGAGCACTTCGACGCCTTCGCCGAGGAGATCGGGTCGCATCCCGCCGTCTCGCAGAGCTTCTTCCACTGGGGCGTGCCGCTCGGCACCGGCGCCCTCCAGCGCTGGGAGGCCACCCGCACGCGCGGCGTCTTGAGCCTCTCCACCGCGCCCGGCGGCAAGCCCGAGAAGATCACGCCGAAGCAGATCGCTCTCGGCCACGGCGACCGGTACCTGCTCTCCCTCAACCGCTCGATCTCGAAGTGGGGGCAGAACGTCTACATCCGCCTGCTCCCCGAGATGAACGGGCACTGGAACCCGTACTCGGCGTTCAACGCGAACGGCACCCGGCGCGGCGCCGACCACTCGGCCAAGTGGTACCGGAAGGCGTGGCGGCGCTTCGCGATCGTCGTCCGCGGCGGCGCCCGCAAGACGGTCAACCGCCAGCTGCGCAAGGAGAAGCTGCCCCGGCTTTTGCGCGCCACCTCGGACCGGGCGCCGATCTACGACAAGTTCGACGTACCGAGCGTGCTGCCGCGCCCGAGCGTCGCGCTCCTGTGGGTCCCTTTGACCTTCGGCTCACCCGACGTGAAGGGCAACCAGCCCCACAATTACTGGCCCGGCGCGAAGTACGTGGACTGGGTCGGCACCGACATCTACGCGAAGTACGCGAACGGCACCGCCTGGCGCGCGCTCAACCGCTTCTACCGGACGTATCGCAAGAAGCCGTTTTTGATCGGCGAGTACGCGCCGTGGGACGCCGACCCGGGCGGCGCCTTCGTCAAGCGGCTGTTCTCCTGGGCGCGCAAGCACCCGCGCGCGCGGATGCTCATCTACTACCGCAGCGTGAACCCGTTCAACGAGTTCAACATCGGCTTCTATCCAGACGCGCGCGAGACCCTGCGCGAGGAGCTGGCGAAGCCGCGCTACGCGCCCTACCCGCCCGAGTACCGGGATTAGCCCGCGCGGGGCTCATGGCCCGGTCGGCACCTGGGTCGGGTCGCAGTTGAGCGTGCCGCCGTCGGTGAACGGGGTCGAGCCGTCGCCCGGGTCGCGCTCGAGCGAGCCGGGGCAGCGCTGGTGGTTGCCCATGTCGAGGGAGGGGATGCCGA
>DATCLC010000036.1:0-17590 GCA_036564135.1 Solirubrobacterales bacterium | reverse complement strand
TCGGCATCCCCTCCCTCGACATGGGCAACCACCAGCGCTGCCCCGGCTCGCTCGAGCGCGACCCGGGCGACGGCTCGACCCCGTTCACCGACGGCGGCACGCTCAACTGCGACCCGACCCAGGTGCCGACCGGGCCATGAGGCGCATCGCTCTGACACTGGCGGTCCTGGGCGGCGTGGCGGGCGCGCTCGCGAGCGTCGCCGGCGCGGACGACACCCGGACGTACAAGATCGAGATGTACAACGCGTTCGGGATCGTCAACGGCTCCGAGGTCAGGGTCGCCGGCGTGCCGGCGGGGACGGTCACCGACCTCGACATCACGCCGGAGAAGACCGCGGTGGCGACCGTCGAGCTCAGCGGAGACCACGCCGTGCTCGGCGAGGACACCGAGTGCTCGTCGGAGCCGCAGTCGCTGATCGCTGAGTACTTCATCGACTGTGACCCCCGGGGCGAGCCCCTCCCCGACGGCGGCACCCTGCCCGCCAGCCAGGTCAAGCAGACGGTCCAGAACGACCTCGTGCTGAACACGATGCGGATGCCCTACCGCGAGCGGCTGGGGCTCCTGATCAGGGAGTTCGGCACCGCTCTCGGCGGCAACGCCGAGAACCTCAATGCGGCGATCCGCCTGGGCGCGCCCGCGCTGCGCAACCTCCACGAGGCGCTCGAGCTCGTCGCCGCGGAGAACCGCACGATCCGCCAGCTCAACGTCGACTCCGACGAGATCATCGGCAAGCTCGCCGAGCGCAGCGACCAGGTCGTGCGCTTCATCCGCGAGGCCGGGGACACCGCCGCGGCCGGCGCCGAGCGGCGCGAGGACCTCTCCACCGACTTCGACCTGCTCGACGACGCGCTCGCCGAGCTCGGCCCGACGATGGCGCAGCTCCGCCAGGCGGCCGAGCAGACGACGCCTCTGCTGGCTGATTTGCGCGCGGCCGCCCCCGAGTTGAACGAGCTCGCCGTCGACATGCCGGAGTTCGCGCGCTCCACCGAGCGCTCGCTGGTCACGCTCGGGCGCGCCGCCGAGCCGGGCCGCCAGGCCCTGACCCGCGGCCGCGACGAGATCCGCGCCCTGCGCGAGGCCGGCCGCCCGGCGCCCGCCGTCGCCGACGACGTCGCCGATTTCCTGAAGGACATCGACGACCCGCGGCGCGCGGTCGAGCAGGACACTCGCTCGATGCGCACCTGCGACGACCCGACCCGTCCGTGCTGGTCAACCGGCCGCACCAACGACAACGGCTACACGGGCATGGAGGGCGTCCTCAACTACCTCTACTACCAGGCCGGCGCGCTCAACCAGTTCGACGAGGTCGGCCACCTCCTGCACTTCAGCCTCTACGACATCTTCGTCGGCCCGTGCGGCGCCTACAACGCGCGCTCCGACGTGCCGAACAACCTGCCGCACCCGGGCGAGAACGACCGCGTCACCGAGCTGATCGACGAGAGCGATCCGTCCAACCCGGTGACCAACGCGAACTCGTGCGTGGGCTGGCTTGGGCCGAACCAGCCCGGCATCAACGAGGAGCTCGACCTGCCGAAGTATCACCCGTCGGTGTGCCCGGCCGGGTCGATGGACGTGAAGGTCTGCGACCCGAACGACCCGCAGAACCTGCGGGCGCCCGCGCGCGAGCGCTCGACCGGGCGCGACGGGGAGCTGCCGTCGCTGCCCGGCGTGGACGACCCCGGCCGCGGCGGGGATCCAGCGGTCGAGCCGCCGCCCTCGCTCGACCTGCCGCCCACCGGCCTGCCCGGCAAGCCGAAGGACATCAAGAAGCAGCTCGAGGACCTGCTCGGTCTGCCGGGCAAGGTACTGGACGGCCTCGGCAAGGAGCTGGGCCTGAACGGCAAGCGCGGTGGCGGCGGCAAGCTCGGCAGCGACATCAACAAGGCAGCCAAGGACCTCCTCGACTTCTTGCTGGGGCCATGAGGGATCCGCACGGACATATCCGGGCCGGGGAGGTCGAGCGATGAGGCGCCGCAGCCCGCTCTCCGCGCTTGCTGCCTCGCCGACGATGGTCGGCGCGGTCACGACGCTGATCGTGATCGTCGCGGTGTTCCTCGCCTACAACGCGAATCAGGGCCTGCCGTTCGTGCCCGTCTACCGAGTCTCGGTGGACGTCCCGAACGCGGCGCGCCTCGGCACCTCCAACGAGGTCCGGATCGGCGGCACGCGCGTCGGCATCGTCGAGGAGATCAAGCCCGTCACCGATGGGTCGCGCACTCAGACCGCGCTGGCGGACGGCGAGGGCGGCCCCGAGGTCGCGCCCGTGGCGGCCCGGGTCACCCTCAAGCTCGACGAGTCCGCCGGGCCACTGCCGGTGGACTCGATCTTCCGGATCCGCTACCGCTCGGCGTTCGGCCTCAAGTACCTGGAGATCATCCGCGGCCAAGGCGAGCCCGCGCCCGAGAACCACGTCTTCGACGGCACCGACGACGAGGGCGGCTGCGCGCTGCCGACCGATCCCGAGAACTTCACTCAGTCGCTGCCCGAGCAGGCGCGCAACGGCTGCTTCCAGCCGCAGACCGAGTTCGACGCGATCGCCAACACCTTCGACACCGAGACGCGCGAGAACGCCCGGCGCAACCTCGAGGGTTACGGCAACGCCTTCGCGGCGCGCGGCACCTCGCTGAACGACGCGATCGCGAGCCTGCGGCCGCTGCTCCGCGACCTCGGCCCGGTCGCCGAGACGCTCGCCGACCCCGACACGCAGCTGCGCCGCTTCTTCGCAGCGCTCGGCCGCACCGCCTCGATCGTCGCGCCGGTCTCCACCGAGCAGGTCGAGTTCATCACCGACGCGGCGACGACGTTCGCCGCGCTCTCGGCGAACCCGGAGCGGCTCAAGGAGTCGATCTCCGAAGGCCCGGAGACGCTGCGCACGGCGATCGACACGCTGCCGCGCCAGCGCCCGTTCCTCAGCGAGTTCGCCGAGCTGTCAGAGCGTCTGCGCCCGGGGGCCCAGGAGCTGCGCGTCGCGCTTCCCACCCTGAACAGCGCGATCGACGTCGGCACTCCGGTGCTCGCGCGCACGCCCGCCCTCAATCGCGAGCTGCGGGGCGCACTGGTGGAGCTGCGCCGGCTGGTCGACCAGCCGAGCACCGGCGTCGCCCTCAACCGGCTGGTCGACACGCTCGAGACCGGGCGCCGCCTGACGGAGTGGGTGGTCCCGGCGCAGACCGTCTGCAACTACTTCAACTACTGGTTCACGTTCCTGCCGGAGGCGCTCAGCGACCGCGACCAGGTGGGCTACAACTTCCGCCAGACCCTGGTGAACGCGCCGCTCGGGCCGATCGGCGTGCACATCGGCCCGGAGACGATCGAGATCCCCGGCGAGGCGCAGGGCCCGGTGGGCGGCTATTCCGGTATCCAGGCCAACGGCCGCTCGGCGATCAACGGGATGTTCAACCCGCACCACCTGCCGATCCTGCACGCGAACCCCTACGCGCCCACGGGGCAGGACGGCTCGGACTGCCAGCCCGGCCAGACCGGCTATATCAAGCAGGAGCTGCGCGTTCCCGGTCAGCCCGTCTCGAACCCGTCCGTGGTCGTGCCCGACATCCCGGGTTCGCGCGGTCCGACGACCCTGTACTGGAACAACGACGGGACGCGCGAGTGGCGCGACACCCGCGTGGAGGCGCGTCAGCCATGAGGACGGCCCGGCGCACGCAGCGGATCCCGAACGCGATGATCGGGCTGATCGCGGTGATCGTCATCGCGGTCGCCGCGTACCTGGCCTTCAGCAAGGAGCTCCCATGGGGCTCGAAGTTCACGGTCCAGGCCGTAGTCAAGTCGGCGAGCAACATCCGCACGTCCGCCCCGGTGCGCATCGCCGGCGTGAACGTCGGCGAGGTGACCGAGGTCGAGCACATCGAGGCCGGCGAGGACGGCGTCCCCCAGGAGGGCGCCCTGATCACGATGGAGCTCGAGGACGACGCGCTGCCGCTCCACACCGACGCCACGCTCAAGCTGCGGCCCCGGCTGTTCCTCGAGGGCAACCTGTTCGTCGACCTGCGGCCGGGAAGCCCGAACGCTCCCGAGGTCGAGGACGGCTACGTGTTCCCGGCCTCCCAGACCCAGGTGGCCGTGCAGCTCGACCAGGTGCTCACCACGCTGCAGGCCGATGTCCGGCGCGACCTGCAGGTCCTGCTCGACGAGTTCGGCAACGCGCTCACGAAGCACGGCGGCGCCGAGGGCTTCCGCGAGGCCTACCGCAGCTCGCCGGGCGCGTTCCGCTACTCCTCGGAGGTCAACGAGGCGCTGCTCGGGCTGCGGCCGCACGACCTCTCCGATCTGATCCAGAACCTCGACTCCACCGTCGAGGCGCTGGCCGCCGAGGGGCCCGCGCTCCAGGACACGGTCACGAACCTGAGGATCGTCACCGAGGCGCTGGCCGCGGAGGACGAGGCGCTGCGCGAGGGCGTCTCGGAGCTGCCCGCGGTGATCGAGGAGGGGCGCTCGGCGTTCGCCAGCCTGAACGCCGCGTTCCCGCCGCTACGGGCGTTCTCGCGCGAGGCGCTGCCGGGCGTGCGCGAGACGCCGCAGACCATCGACGAGGCGATGCCGCTCCTGCGCCAGGTCCGCGGCCTGGTCTCCAAGCCGGAGCTGCGCGGCCTGACCGCCGATCTGCGCCCGACGATCCCGGCGCTCGCGCGCCTCACCAAGCGGACGATCCCGTTCATGGAGCAGTCGCGGGCGCTTTCGAGCTGCTTCAACGAGGTGGTCATCCCGTGGTCGAACATGACCGTGAACGACCCGTGGACCCCGGCCACCGGCAAGGTGTTCGAGGAGCTCGGCTACAGCCTCGTCGGCCTCTCCGGGGAGAGCCGCTCGGGCGACGGCAACGGCTTCTACATCCGCGTGCTGGCGGCCGGCGGCGTCAACACGGTGGTCCTGCCCGACAGCATCCGCGAGAACGGCGCCCTGGTCGACGCGGTGGGCATGACGCCGCTGCCGATCCTCGGCGGGCTGCCGTCGATCGAGTCCTCGGCGAAGACGCCGTTCCGCCCGGACGTTCCGTGTGAGACGAACGACCCGCCGAACCTGAACGCGGGCACGCCGGCCGACCCGCCCGACCAGACGCGCGCCCGGGCGCTCGAGCCGGTTGAGCTCACCGACCGGCTGACGCGGGTCGCCAAGTCGGTCGATAGTCAGCTCGAGCGGGCGACCGCGCTGGCCGATGCCAGCCGCCAGCCCGCGCGCGCGAGGAGCCTGCGCAACGACGCGCTCGAGGGGCTCAACAAGCTGCTGGGCAAGGCGTACGGCCTGACCGGCGTGCTCAAGCGAGTGGAGGCGCTGGCCAAGTGATCCGGGCGATCCAGAAGAACCTGCGCAACTTCATCGCGGTAGCGGTGATGGCCGTGATCGCCGTCGCGGTCAGCATCTACATCGTCCAGAACCAGCGGCTGCGCATCCCCGTGCTCGAGGAGCGGCCGTTCGAGCTCAAGGCCGAGTTCGAGACCGCGCAGGCGGTGGTCCCCGGCCAGGGTCAGACGATCCGCGTGGCCGGCGTGCGCGTCGGCGACGTGCAGAAGGTCGAGGTCGAGGACAGCCGCGCGATCGTCACGTTCGCAATCGACCGCGAGTACCTGCCGATCTACCGCGACGCGACGGTGCTGCTGCGGCCGACGACCGGCCTCAAGGACATGTTCTTCCAGCTCGACCCGGGCACGCAGGCCGCGGGCGAGTACGAGGAGGGCGACGTGATCCCGATGGCGAACACGGCGCCCGACGTCAACCTGGACGAGATCCTCGCTCAGCTCGACGCCGACAACCGGGCCTACCTGCGGATGCTGCTCACCAGCGCGGGCGAGGGCCTGAAGGGGCGCGACAAGGAGCTCGGCGAGCTACTCGGCAGCCTGGGCCCGATCAACCGCGACCTCGAGCGCCTGCAGACCGAGGTGGCCAAGCGCGACCGCAACCTCGCCCGCCTGGTCCACAACCTGAACCGCCTGACGGCCGCGGTCGGCCGGCAGGAGCAGGACATCCGGCGCTTCGTCGCGGCCTCGGCGACCTCCCTCGGGGCGATCGCCGAGCAGGACGTCGACGTCCAGCGCACGGCGCAGCTCTTGCCCGAGGCGCTGCGCGAGACTCAGCTCGCGCTGAACTCGGCGCGCGCCCTCGGCGACGAGCTCGGGCCGGCCTTCGACGAGCTGCGCCCGTTCGCGCGCAACCTCACCGACCTGACCAGCGCGACGCGCAGCCTCGCGAGGAGCGTGACGCCGGTCCTGCGCGACCGGATCCGCCCGTTCGTGCGCGCCGCGCGGCCGGCGACCCCAGACCTGCGCGGCGCGGCGAAGCGCTTCAGCAAGGCCGCGCCGCGGCTGACCGTCGTCGGCGAGCAGCTCAACCGGCTCGGCAACATGGCGGCCTACAACCCGCGCGGCGCCGAGCCGCCGGGCACGAACGGCCGTGACGAGGGCTACCTGTACTGGGGCGCCTGGGCCGGCCACAACGGCACGAGCGTGTTCGGGGCCCAAGACGGGAATGGCGTCTACCGGCGCATCTACTTCACCGCCAGCTGCCAGAACATCGCGAGCCTGCTGTACGGCAGCCCGGCCGGCCCCCTCCTCGCCGGCATCGTCACCGGCCTCGCACCGTTGTTCCAGCCAGGAGCGCCCTGCGGCTGATGCAGAAGCAAGCCCCCTCACTCGGTCGGATCATCGTCGCCGCGGGCTTCACGCTCTCGTGCTTCGGGCTGATCCTGTTCCTGTGGATCGCCTTCGGCGGGCCGGTGCCGCTCAAGCCGGAGAGCTACCGGATCACGGCCTACTTCCCGGAGGCGACCCAGCTCGCGGTGGAGTCGGACGTGCGCATCGGCGGCGTGTCGGTCGGCAAGGTGAAGGAGATCAAGCTCGCGCCGCCCGACAAGCGCGTGGACGGCAACGACACGACGGCGGCCGTGCTCGAGATCCGGCCGGAGTTCGCGCCGATCTCCTCCGACGCGCGCGCGATCCTGCGCCAGAAGACGCTGTTGGGCGAGACCTACGTGGAGCTCGCCCCCGGGCGCAAGCCAGGGCCGGGCAAGCAGGCGGCGCCGGTATCGCTGGGCGCCAACGCGAACACGAGCGACGCGCAGGCCGAGGCCGCTGAACCGATCCCGGAGGGCGGCGAGCTGGAGATCGCGCGCACCGAGAACGCGACCCAGATCGACGAGATCTTCAACGCCCTCGACGAGGAGACGCGCGCCGCCTTCCAGCGCTGGCAGGCGAACGCGGCCGTCGCGATCCGCGACCGCGGGCTCGACTTGAACGACGCGCTCGGCAACCTCGGGCCGTTTTTGACCGACGCCTCCGAGGTGGTGGAGGCGCTCAAGCGCGAGCGGGAAGCGCTGCAGGGACTCGTGCGCGACACGGGCACCGTCTTCAGCGCGCTGTCCGAGCGCGACCAGGCCCTGGCCGGCGCGATCCGCGGCGCGCGCGGCACGTTCGGGGCGCTCGCCGACGCGGACGAGGCGCTCGCCGAGTCGATCGAGATCCTGCCGACGTTCCAGCGCGAGACCCGCGCCACGCTCACCCGGCTCGACGAGTTCCAGGCGGACACGCGGCCGCTCGTGCGCGACCTGCTGCCGGTCGCGAACGACATCTCGCCGACGCTCAAGAGCGTGCGCGAGCTCTCGCCGCACCTCGAGCGCCTGTTCCGAGACCTCGACCCGCTGATCGCGGCCGGAAAGGACGGCCTGCCCGCCCTGCGCCGCTTCCTCGGCGACGAGGGCCTACGCCCGACGCTCGACGCGCTCGACCCGTTCCTCGCGAACCTGAACCCGGCGACGCGGTACCTGACCGCCTACCGCACGACGGTCACCGACTTCCTCGCGACCCCTGGCGTGGCGCTGTCGGCGAGCCTCCCGTACCAGCCTGGTCAGCCGTCGGCGCGCCACTACCTCAAGCAGCTCGCGTACCTGTCGACCGAGGCGCTCTCGATCTGGGGCACGCGCCTGCCCACGAACCGCGGCAACGCCTACCCGTCGCCGGATTACCTCGCCCGCCCGGAGATGGCGTCGCGCGGCATCTTCCCGAACTTCGACTGCAAGAACCTGGACTTCACCACCGACCCGACCGGGCTCCTGCCGCAGCCGACCGACGAGGACGAGGCCTGGGAGGGCAACCAGCCGCCCGGCGTGCCGGACGTGGGGCTCACGTTCGCGCCGTGCTTCATCCAGGAGGACTTCCCGGCCGAGTTCGGCGGCGGGCGCGCGCCGAACCTCTTCGCGGACCCGTAGCGGGCGTGGCCGCGCCCGCGCGCGGCGGCGTTCATAGGATGTGGTCGTCCCTGAGGAAGGAGAGGAAGTGGGTTACTTCAAGGACGCCGACGAGGTCTACGCCACCCTCGGCAAGCTGATGCGCGACATCGCGAGCGACGAGGAGCTGGGCCCGAAGTTCCGGCGCGCGGACACGATCGTGCGCTACGAGTACCGCAACCCCGACGCGACGGTCACCGTCCGCTTGCAGGAGGGGCAGGAGCCCCAGGTCGACTTCGGCGAGTCCTCCATGGAGCCCGAGGTGACGATGACGATGGACGCCGATGTCGCCCACCGCTTCTGGCTGGGCCAGGTGAACGTGACGGTCGCGATGGCGCGCGGCCAGATCAAGGCGACCGGCCCGGTGGCGAAGCTCCTGCGGCTGGTCCCGCTCGCCAAGCCCGTCTTCCCCCGCTACAAGGCGCAGCTCATCGAGCAGGGCCGCCCGGACCTCGCCGAGGTTTGAGCGCGCGCTCCGAGGCGAAGGCCTGGGCCGAGACGGTCCGGGCGCTCGCGGCCGACCGCGGCCTGCGATACGAGCCCGTCGGCGGCCTCAACCCGCGCGACGCGCCACCCGCGCTCTGCCCCGGGGGCCGCAACCGGGTCACGGGGGAGCTCGACCACGGGTTCTTCGGCGCCTCCTGCGACGCCGACGAGCGCGAGCAGGGCGGGTTCTGGGGGCGCTCGATCCTGCCGGGCGCGGTGCTCGTCAAGTCCCACATGCCCGACCTCGCCGAGGTCGTGCCCGCGTTCAACGTGGAGTCGGTGGAGGGACTCGAGGTGATCGAACAGCGGGCCAGCCGGCGGCGCGTCGAGTTCGAGAGCATCGAGTTCAACCGCCGCTACATCGCGACGGTGCCCCGCGACCACGACCCGATCGCGCTGCGCGAGCTCTTCAGCCCAGCCTTTCTGGACTGGGCAGCCGGGATCGACGCGGAGGTCGACTTCGGGATCGGCGAGCGCCAGCTCTACTTCATGTGGCGGCTGCGGGAGCGCACGCGCGCGGAGTACGAGCGGGCGCTGGCGGCCGCCGGCGAGCTGTGCAGGCGCGTGCGCGCGGAGATGGTCGAGCACGGCGTCCACACCTACGACGCCGGTCCCTGGCATGCCGGGCTGGCGCCCTTCCCCGAGGGCTGACGCGTGCGCCGCTGGCGGCGCCTACACGCGCGGGGGCACGTACCCCTCGTCGCCGGGGAGCAGCATGCGCCAGCCGGGCGGCTCGTCCGCCGGGACGATCATCGGCATCACGGGCTCGACCACGCGCTCGCGGGCGGCCTCCATTACCTCCTCCGCCGACGCGAACGGCAACAGCGACTCGATGTGCTTGACGGTCGGGAAGGCGAGCTCGATGTCGCCGGCGTCGCGGCGCTCGAGCGCCTCGGCAGGCGCCATCCACTCGGCGTCGACCACCTCGCCGCCGTCCGCTCGGGGGCGCGAGTGCGCGGGGGCAAGCGCGACGTAGAAGCGCGTGTCGAAGCGCACCGGCACCGGCTCGGGGGTGATCCAGCGCGACCAAAGCAGAAGCTCCGCGTCGTCGGCGAGCTCGATGCCCGCCTCCTCGCGCAGCTCGCGGATCGCGGCGGCGCGGTGGGCGAGCTCGTCGGCCTCCGTGTCCACATCGCTCCCCTTGACGCCGAGGATGAGCTCGTCCGCCTCGAGCGAGCCGCCCGGGAACACCCAGACGCCGGGCATGAACCGGGCGTTCGGGTTGCGCTTCACCATGAGCACCTCGAGCCCCCGGTCCGCGTGCCTGCCGCCGCGGCGCAGGAGGATCAGCGTCGCGGCGGCGCGCGGGGTCGCGGGCACGAAGTCGGGGGAGAACGGGTCCCGGGCCCCGGCGGCGTCGGGCGGAAGCTCGTCCATCGCGACCATCCTCGCGCATCCGCACGACGGCCGGGTCGCATCCCGCTGAGGACGGCGTGATGTTTCCCCGCGACCGCCGTAGTAGGGGCATGAGCGTGATCACGGCACCGGCGGCCGCGGCGCCCAGCGCGGCCGAGCGCGAGTTCGAGGAGCTCTACCGGAGCTCGCGCGACGACGTGTACGCGTACGTGGCCGGGCTCTTGCGCGACCGGGCCGCCGCCGAGGACGTCACCGCGACCGCGTTCGAGCGCGCGTACAAGCGCGCCAACACGTTCGATCCCAGGCGCGGCTCGCGACGCGCCTGGCTGTTCGGGATCGCGCGCAACGCCGCCCTCGACGAGCTGCGCCGCCGCAAGCGCCACGCCGAGCTCGCGGCCGATCCCAAGTCCGACGAGCCCGCGCCCGACGAGGAGGCGGACGTGGCCCTGCGCCGGGCCGCTCTGCGCCAGGCGATGGCCCAGCTCTCCGCGCGCGAGCGCGAGCTGGTCGCCCTCAAGTTCTTCGCCGGGCTCTCGACCGCCGAGATCGCAAGCGTGATCTCGGTCGGCGAGCGCGCCGCGGCCATGCGCATCCACCGCACGATCGAAAAGCTGAGGAGGGCCTGCGATGAGGCTGCGTGAACTGATCCGCCGCGAGCGCGACGAGCGCCCGCTACCCGAGGACGTGCGGGCGGAGCTCGAGGCCCTTGACAGGGCTCTGGCGGGCGAGCCGGTGCCCGATCAGATGGAGGGGCTCGCCGAGCTGGTCGCCGACCTCCGGGCCGAGCGCCCCGAGCCCGACGCGACGTTCGCCGACCGGCTCGACCGCTGGGCGGCGAGCGGGTTCGACCGGCAGCGCAAGCCGGGCCTCGGCCGTCAGGCGGCCGAGGCCGGGGGCGCCGCCGGGCGCCGCTTCCGCGTGGATCTGCGCGCGCCGTGGGTGCCCGCGGCGGCTACCGCCTGCCTGCTCGCGGTCGTCGTCGCCTCCGCCGTACTCGTCTCGCCGCTGGGCGAGCGGGACGACGAGGACGCTGGCGGCGGCGGGGTGGTCAGCGAGATCGCGGCGCCGGCTGAAGAGGACGCCGGTGCGAGGCAGGCGCCGGGCGCCGCCGGCCCCGCCGCCATCGATGCCGTTGAGACCCGCGCCCGCGCGGGTCAGGGGATCTCGCCCGGAGGCGTGGACCCCGCCCTGCCGACCGCCCCCGACCCGAGGAGTGGCGCGGCCGCGAACGTCGAGGAGCGGCGCGTGGAGCGCGACGCCCACCTCGTGCTGGGGGCGCCCGCGGACAAGGCCCAGGACGTCACCAACGAGGTCGTCGCCGTCGTCGAGGCCCACGATGGGATCGTCCTGAACTCGCGGGTGAGCAGCGACGAGGCCGGCGCGTCGGCGGTTCTGCAGCTCCAGATCCCCACGCGCAACCTGGACGCGGCGCTGGACGAGCTCTCCGGGCTCGCCGACGTACGCTCCTTCAGCGAGGGCTCGACTGACATCACGGCCCCGTTCGTCAGCGCGCGAGACCGGATGCGGGACCTGCGCGCCGAGCGCCGCAGCCTGCTCGCGCAGATCGAGGCGGCGACGGACCCGACCGAGCTCGACGAGCTCAAGGAGCGGCTCGCCGGCGTGAACCGGCGCCTCGCGCGGGCGGAGGCCGCGTTCAGCAGGGTGAAGCACCGCGCGCAGCAGTCGCGGGTGACGCTGCAGATCACCTCGGACGGCGCGGAGGAGGGCGGCTGGTCGCTCGAGGACGCGCTCGACGACGCGGGCCGCGTGCTCACGGTGGTAGCCGGGGTCGCCCTGATCGCGGCGGCGGCGCTCCTACCGCTCGCCCTGATCGCGGCGATCGCGTTCTTCGTGCTGCGCGCGGCGCGCGGGAGGGCGCGCGAGGGCGCGCTCGACGACTAGCTCGTGCGGCTCAGTCCTCGTAGGGCTCGAAGTCGCTCTTGCGCGCCCCGCACACCGGGCAGAACCAGTCGTCCGGGATGTCCTCGAACGGCGTGCCCGGGGGGATCCCGCCGTCGGGGTCACCCTCCTCGGGGTCGTAGATGAACCCACAGGACGTGCAGATCCAAAGCTGCTGAGTCTCGGTCGTCACGGCCGAAAAGCTAGCCGAACGAGCGCGTTCGCGGAGCCGGTCAAGCGGCGAGCTCGACGCCGGGCGGGTGCGAGATCGGCTTGGGCGCGAGCTGGTGGGCTTCGGCCGGCGTGCGGATCCCGTAGGCGGCCTCGTGCGCGGCGCGGATCGCCTCCGCGGTGACGTCCGCCAGCCCGCGCAGATCGGCGGCGCTGATCGCGAGCGGCGGCGTCAGCACGACAGTGTCGCCGAGCGAGCGCACGAGCGCGTCGCGCTCGCGTGCGGCGAGGGTGACCCGGTGCCCCATGCGCACGGCGCTTGCGTGGCGGCCCAGGTCGATGCCCACGACGAAGCCGCGAGCGCGGACCCCGTCGACCTCCTCCATGGCCGCGATCTCGGCCAGCAGCCCGCGCAGCAGGCGGAGCTTGGGCGCGAGCCGCTCCAGCGCCTCGCCGCCGCCGGCCGCGGCGGCCACGGTGGTCTGGTCGCAGACGAGCGGCACGAGGTGCCGGTCGCACAGCTCACGCACCGCCCCGAGGTCGAGCGCCCGGTAGGCACGCGCGCGGACCGCGTCGAGTGGGGGCGGGCCGACGACGACGGCCGCGATCCGGCCCGCGTCGCGCGCGAGCGCGCGCTCGAGCTCGCCCGGATCGTCCCAGCGCTTCAGCGCGGCGCGCCCGCCGTCGGCGGCCTCAGCGCCCTCGAGCGTGACGCCTGCCAGCACGGGCCCGCGCTCCTCACCGCCGGGGAGATCCAGCATCGCCGCGAGCGCGAGGCGGTCGAGCGGTTGGCCGATCGCCGGCTCGATCGACGCGAGCCAGCGGCTGGTCAGGTTGCACCACAGGGGCGCGGCGCCCTGGATGCGCTGCCCCGCGCCGGCGGGAGCGCCGCCGGATCGCCCCTGCCACAGCGTCAGGGGGTGCCAGACGGGTTCGCGTCCCAGCTCGCGAGTCGATCCCGGCATCGGTCGGGCGGGAATCTATTCGGCTCGCTGGCGGAACGTCGGCCGCCCTGCCAACCCCTCGATCGCCGACCGTGCAAAACCGTTGCCGGTCACGACGAAATCGCGCGCTCGGCGCTGCGCTGGGGCCGCTGCGGTGCTACGCCGCGCGGCGCAGCTCGTGCTCGGCGTCGTGAACCAGGCCGAGCTCGCGCGCGGCGCGGCCGATCGTGTGGGCCGCGTTCTGCAGCTCGTCGACGCGGTGGTTGGCCATCACGGTGAGCCGCAGCCGCGCCGTGCCCTCCGCAACGGCGGGCGGGCGCACCGGTTCGGCGTACACGCCGACGCCGAGGACGCGCTCGCTGAGCTCCATGGCGCGCGCCGCGTCGCCGACGATCACGGGGACGATCTGGGTGCGCGAGTCGCCGACGTCGAGCCCTTCGCCGGCGAGCGCCTCGCGCAGGGCGCCGGCGTTACGGCGGAGTTGCGTGACGACGCCGGGGCGGGAGTCGAGCAGGCGCAGGGCGGCGAAGGCGGCGCCGAGCGCCGGCGGCGGGGGCGCGGTGGAGAAGGCGAACGCGCGGGCACTGTTGATGAGCAGCTCCCGCACCTCCGGGCTCGTGCACACGTACGCGCCGTAGCTGCCGAGCGCCTTGCCGAGCGAGCCGACGATCACGTCGACCTCGCCGTTGAGCCCTGCGGCGGCGACGGTCCCGCGCCCGCCCGGGCCGATCGTGCCGACGCCGTGCGCGTCGTTGACCACGAGGCGGCAGCCGTGGCGGATCGCCAGCTCGGCGAGCTCGGGCAGGGGCGCGACGTCGCCGTCCATCGCGAAGATGCCGTCGGTGGCGATCAGCTTGGCGCGGTCGCCGGCCTTGCGCAGGCCCCAGGCGAGGTGCTCGAGGTCGCGGTGCCGGTAGGCGAACCGGTGGGCCCGGGAGAGCCGGCAGCCGTCGACGATGCTCGGGTGGCTCAGCTCGTCCGCGAAGACCACCTCGCCCTCGCCGGCGAGGGCGGTGATCGTGCCGATGTTCGCCAGGTAACCCGAGCCGAACAGCAACGCTGCCGGGCGGTCGTGGAACTCGGCCAGCGCCCGCTCGAGCCGCTCGTGCGGGCCCATGTTCCCGCAGGCCAAGCGCGACGCACCCGCGCTGGCGCCCCAGCGCTCGGCGGCGTCGGCGGCCGCCTGTCGCACGCGCGGGTGGTCCGCGAGGCCGAGGTAGTTGCTCGAGCAGAGGACGAGGACGTCGCGGCCCTCGAGGACCGCACGCGGCCCCTGCGAGCTCTCGATCAGCCTGAGACGGCGGTGCAGATTCGCGGCTTGGAGCTGATCGAGCCTCGCAGCGACGTCCATGGCCGGAACCTCAGCCGCCCCGACCGAGCCGCCGGGCGGCCGTCAGCGGAGGCGCCGCGACCGCTCGGCGAACGGAACGATCGCCCACCCCGGCGAGCCCCGGGGCCCCCTCCGAGCTGATCAACGGCGGCATCTCGATTTCTCTCCGGGTCGTACCCCGCGAAAAGGCTACGCGCGGCCCCGGACGCCACTCGCGCCTTTCGCGAACGCGGGGCCAAACGGCGCCGCGCTACTCGTCGGGCGCGTTGTCCAGCGACTCCCAGAGGTACAGGCAGGCGAGCGTGCGGTGCGGGCGCCAGGGCTCGGCGATCCGCTCGAGCTGCTCCCGGTTCGGCAGGTCGTCCAGCTCGTACTGGGTGCGGACCGCGTTGCGGATGCCGAGGTCGCCGACGGGCAGGATGTCGGGGCGCTCGAGGTGGAACATGCAGAACATGTGCGCGGTCCACTCGCCGAGGCCGCGCACCGCGACGATCTCGCGGATCACGGTCTCGTCGTCGAGCTCCGCGAACCGGTCGACCTCGAGCGTCCCGTCGAGCACGTGCGTGGCCAGGTCGCGCAGGTACTCGATCTTGCGCCCGGAGAGGCCCGCGGCGCGCAGCGCGGAGACGTCCGCGCCGAGAAGCTGCTGCGGCGTGGGCACCTCGCCGTCGAAGAGCGCGAGGACCCGCCCGTAGATCGTCGCCGCCGCCTTCGTGGAGAGCTGCTGGCCGACGACCGCGCGCAGCAGGGCGCCGTAGGCGTCGGTTCGCGGCCGCCCGCGGCGGCGCTTCTCCATCGAGAGCGGGCCGATCTGCCGGATCAGCCGCGCCATGACGGGGTCGGCCGCAGCGAGGTGCGCGACGGGGGTGGTCTCGCCGGTCATGCGCCCGGTTGTTTACCGGGTCAGCGCCCGCGCCAGCGCGGCGCCCGCTTCTCGGCGAAGGCCCGGATGCCCTCGCGGAGGTCCTCGGAGGCGAAGCAGGAGCGCCGCAGCTCGATCAGTTCCCGCTCCTCCTCGGGGGTGAGCCGGCGGGCTCGGGCGAGCGTCTCGATCGCGCGCTTGTTGCCGCGCAAGGAAAGCGGGGCGTTCGCGGCGATCTCGCCCGCGAGCGCGAGCGCCCGCTCCTCGAGCTCGTCGTCGTCCGCGACCTCGCCGACGAGGCCGATCTCCCGGGCGCGCTCAGCGCTCACCGTGCGCCCGGTGAGGAACAGGTCGCGCGTCGCCGCGACGCCGATCACGTCGATGAACCGCTCGAGCCCCGTGTGCCCGTAGATCAGGCCCAGCTTCGCGGGCGGCATGCCGAGCTTCGCGCCGGCCGCGCAGATCCGCAGATCGCAGCGCACCGCGAGCTCCAGGCCGCCGCCCAGGCAGTGCCCGTTGATCGCCGCCACCACCGGGTAGGGGTGGGAGCTGACCGCCTCCATCGCTTCATGGAACGGGTGGGCGACGAGCGCCTCCGCGTCGCGCTCGAAGGTCTCGTCGGGGATCCCCGCGATGTCGTAGCCCGCGGAAAACGCCGGGCCGGTGCCGGTGATCACGACGCAGCGGATCTCGATCCCGCGGTCGAGCGCGGGCAGCGTCTGGGCGAGCGCGTCGAGGACCTCGTGGTCCAGCGGGTTGCGCTTCTCCGGGTTGTTCAGCCGCAGGCGGGCGACCGCGTCGCGGGGGAAATCGAGGACGAGCTTGCCGCTCGCCAGCTCCTCAGTGGCCATGTCCCGGCATTCTCGGTCCCGCGGGCGCGCGCCGCATCACTTGCCGGGGGCGGTCACTCGAGCACGACGAGGACGTCCCCCTCCTGCACGGCCTGCCCCTCCTCGCAGAGGATCTCGGCGACGGTCCCCGATTCCTCCGCCTCGACGGGCATCTCCATTTTCATCGACTCGAGGATCACGACGGTGTCGCCCTCCTCGACCTGGTCGCCCACCGAGACCTCGATCTTCCAGACGGTCCCCGTGATGTGTGCCTCGATTTCGGCCATCGCGAGCTTCGTTCCTTTCGCTTTCCAAGTCCAGGACGCCGCTTGGGCGCCGGGGCGGCGGGGCGCGCGCCCTATCGGCGCGGCACAATAGCCGCCCGTGTCAGCGGAAGCGCAAGCGCCCCCGCGACCCGCCGTCGCCGAGGAGCGAGATGGGCCCGTGGCGGCCTCGGCTCTGACTGCGATCGTCGCCGCGCGCAACGAGGCCGACCGGATCGGCGCCACGGTGTCGGCCCTGCGCGACGCGTTCCCCGGCGTCCAGGTGATCGTCGCCGACGACGCGAGCGAGGACGGCACGGCCGGCGCAGCGCGCGAGGCCGGCGCCCAGGTCGTGAGCGGCGAGCGGTCGGTCGGCAAGGGCGGGAACGTCAACCGGGCGGTCTCCGCGCTGCTCGCCGAGGGCGGCCCCCAGGGCCGCGTGGTGCTGCTCTGCGACGGGGACCTGGCGGGCTCGGCGGCCGAGCTGCCGCCGCTCGTCGAGGCGGTGGAGAACGGCTCCTGCGACCTCGCCGTGGCGGCGTTCGCGCGTCGCGTGGGCGGCGGCTTCGGCATCGCGCTGCGCTTCGCGCGCTGGGCGATCGAGCGGCTCTGCGGGTACCGGGCGGGGGCGCCGATCTCGGGGCAGCGGGCGCTGAGCGCCCAAGCCTTCCGGGCGGTCGTGCCGTTCGCCGAGGGTTACGGGATGGAGATCGGGATGACGGTGGACGCGGTGCGCGCAGGCTATGTGGTGCGCGAACTCGAGCTGCCGCTCGCGCACCGGGCGACGACGCGCAACCTGCGCGGCTTCCTGCACCGCGGCCGCCAGCTCCGCGACTTCGTCCGCGTCTACCTGCGGAAGCGCTGACGATCCGCGCAGGCGCGCCGTCGATCGCCGCGGCTGGATAGCCTGCGGCCGTGATCCTCGCTATCGACCAGGGGACGACGGGCACGAAGTGCCTCGTGTTCGACGGCGATGGCCGCGTCAAAGGGCGCGCCTACAGCGAATTCCGCCAGCACTTTCCACGCTCCGGGTGGGTCGAGCACGACGCCGCGGAGATCTGGGAGGTGACCCGGCGCGTCGCGGGCGAGGCGCTCGCCGACGCCGGCATCGATGGCAGCGAGCTCGCCGGGATCGGGATCACCAACCAGCGCGAGACCGTCGTCGCCTGGGACCCCCGTACCGGCGAGCCCGTGCATCACGCCCTGGTCTGGCAGGAC
>DATCLC010000035.1:0-11475 GCA_036564135.1 Solirubrobacterales bacterium | reverse complement strand
CGCGAACCGGCTCCCTGGGTAAGCCTCGGCGCTGATCCGAGCGCTTCCGGCCAGAATCATGGATTGCTCACCCCAGAAACGACTTAACGATCTCGTAACCGTCGTCTGTAAGGGCGTGAGGTTCGGCACGACCTTTGGTTTGGACACGAGCAACAAGTCCAAGGCGCCGTAGACGCCGCAGAGTGCGCGAGATGGCGGGCACATCGCGCCCTAACTCACCGGACACCTCGGTTGCCGTCGCTCTTCCGTGAACGGCGATCGCCAGCAGGCACTCCATCTCGCGAACAGTCAATCCTGACCGCAGGATGACCGGGAACGTCTGGCGATAGCGACGGGCCAGATCGATTGCATCGCGGGCCGGTCGAGTCTCGCGGGTACTCAGCTTCATCGCCCTCGACGCCGTGGTCCGGTCTCGGTCTTAAGGTGGGCAACGCATGTTGTCACCGACAAGATGCTACCAAAATCCGGCCGGTCTTCTCTTGGAGAACTCGCCGCTCTGAGCGCCGGTGCGCCCCACATTCACCCACATGATGCAGTTGCAGAACACAAACGACCCAGCCGCCGACCCTCTCGCCCACGACCTCGACTCCTTAGTCGAGGAGCGCCCTCTGCGCAAGCGCAGCCGCCGCCCTGGCCTCAGCGCCCGATCGCTGAGGGTTCGCGAGTGGCGGTACCTGACCGGTCTGGAGATCGCGAAGGACTATGCGATGAAGCACGGCGGCGCCAAGATCCCGCCAGACGAGCTTGAGGCCGCGGTGGACGAGGCCTACGAAGCGCTTTCCAAGGACCCTGATTGGGACCTCTACAAGCGCTTCTTCGCGGAGACCGCACCGACGTGCCGTGCGCCCCTTGGCACCGACCCGACCGTCGAGATGGCGGCGCTGCGGCGGCTGCCTGAGATCCGCTGGCTTGCCCGATACATGCAGACCAAGACGAACCGAAGGGGCAAGCCCACGCGCAAGACCCCGCTTACGGCCCTGTTCTTCGAGCTGGCATTCGGCCAGGGCCGGCCTGAGGTATCGCGGGTCCGATACGCGCTGGAGGGCAACACGCCGCTTCTCAACTGGGCGCACGGGTACCCAGGCAAGCTGCCTGGCAAGAGCCAGCTTTATGACGCGCTCCATTCGATGCTCAGGAGCACCCTCCTTAGCGCGGATGCGCTGGTTGCCGTGAACATTGAGCTGATCAAGCGGCTTGCGAAGCTGAAGGATGCGGACGGAACACCGCGACATCCGCTCGTGGGCCGACACCTTGCGGTAGACGGCACCCTGATCCCCGCCGCTGTCCAGCAGAGGGCTCCAATTGACTGGCGCCACAAGGAGATCCTCCACGGCGCGAGAAGGAGGATGGTGAACACGGTGATCTACACGCGCCGCGGAAAGCAGGTGAGCAAGCACAACACCGGCTACCGGCTCACCGTGCTCGTCGACATCGCCTCGACGCTCCCCGTCGCATTCAGGCTCGATGAGGCAACCGCGGACGAGCGCTCCGCGCTGACCGCGCTCCTGGGCGATCTGTTCGAAGGGTGGCCGGACGCCCCCGTGGAGACGATCTCCGGCGACTCCCTGTTCGAGAACAGCAAGGAGCTGGCGATGCACCTTGTCTTTGGCTGGGGAATCCAGCCCATCTTTCCCGAGCGGGCGGGAGAGTTCGCAAGGCATCTGAGCCACGCAGACAACCTAGGTGTACCGAAGTGCGCGTGCGGCGAGATGAAGGTCAGGAACCGGGAGGGCTTCTACGACGTGGCTCGACGCCGAAAGCACGGCTTCCGTCCAGGCGAGCTGCTTGACAAACGGCGCCAGAGGGGCGCTCGCATCCGCTGGGAATGCCCGACTGGTAGGTGCAAGGACGTTACGACTCGCCCCGCCGACGACCCTCGCCTCTACACGTACTACCCGAGGACAGGTCGCGACCGGCTGGCCGTGATGCGCCGCGTCCTAGCTTCGCGCCGGGAGGCCGTCGAGTCCGTGTTCGCAGCCCTGAAGCGGAGGGGATGCGGCGCCGCGGGCTTCGACCGGCCGGCATGGGTCTATGACGACGAAGCCCACTGGTTTCATTACGGCGGACTCCTCGGGCTGACCGCACGCCGGCTGGCGCACGAGCTCGGCCTCTATGAGGCCGCATACCGAGAGGCCGAGGACCTGGACTTGCTTGCGCAGCCCACGAGGAACAGACCGGCGCCAGGACCAACTGCGGACGAACTCGCTGACGCCGTGACCCGACGGCAACTCGAGCCCCCCAGGGCACCCGTCGGCTGGCCTGCCTACAAGGAGATCCCGGTCGCGCGCGACGACGACTACGACGAGATGACGGACGGTTGTCCCAAGCGCTAGCCACTTCCTAGCCAATCGCCAAAGGCACCGGTCGAGGTCCCGCGCTTTGCGAGCGGGGCCTTTTTCTTGGCCCGAGAAAACTCCGGAATCCAACGCCCGGAAACACGCCTCATCGGGGGAGACGCGGGAAGAAACTCCGGAATCCGTTGGGTCAGTCGCGACTCCCCAGGAATCAAGCGGGATCCGGGCGGGAAAAACTCCGGAACGAATTCCGGACTGACCGAAAACGCGCCCGACAGGATTCGAACCTGTGACCTTCGGTTTCGTAGACCGACGCTCTATCCGACTGAGCTACGGGCGCGAGCACCGAAAGGCTAGCGACCTCTGCGCGGCTTGCGCGACCTGATTTCGCTCAGGCGACGCGCTCGGCGCCGGTATAGACGTTGACGCTCCCGCCGCGCGCGAAACCGGCCAGCGTGAGCCCGCGCTCGGCGGCCAGTTCTATCGCCAGCGAGCTCGGCGCCCCCACTCCGACCAGCACAGGGCAGCCCGCGAGCGCGGCCTTCTGCACCAGTTCGAAGGAAAGCCGGCCGGACACGCAGAGCATGTGATCGGCGAGCGGCACGAGGCCCTTGCGCAGCGCCCAGCCGATCACCTTGTCCATGGCGTTGTGGCGGCCGACGTCCTCGCGCGCCACGAGCAACTCCCCTCGGGCGTTGAAAAGACCGGTTGCGTGCAGCCCGCCGGTGAGCGCGAACGCCGGCTGGCGCAGGCGCTCGGGGAGCTCGGCGAGCAGGGCGCGCGCCACGCGCGGCCCGCCACGAACGGGCTCGCTGAGCACCGCGACGTGCTCGATCGCCCCCTTCCCGCACACCCCGCACGAGGAGGTGGCGTAGAAGCTGCGCGGGGACGGCTCGCACGCGAGCGGCCCCTCGACCTCGACGACGTTGCCGGCGAAGTCAGCGGCGGGCCCGACGGGGAGTGGGCCGCCGATCAGCCCCTCCCCGTGCAGGAACCCGAGGGCGAGCTCCTCGTCGTGCCCGGGGGTTCGCATCGTGACCGCGAGCGGGCGGCCGTCGATGCGGATCTCCAGGGGCTCCTCGACCGCGACCAGGTCCTCCTCCCCGTCGCGGACGATGCGCACCTGCGCGTGCGGGTTCTCGAGCGGAGCCGGGCTCGCCATGTGCGCAGTTTCCTCCTTCGCCGCCTTCCTGGCGTTCGCCGCCGATGAGGTGCAAGATATGCAGATCGCATCCGCATTGCGAAAACCGCGCCGTCGCTGGACGCCGTCCAACTGGGCCTCCTGGAAGCCGTTCGGCATCGGCGAGCAGCGCCCGAACAACTTCGGCGAGGTGCTGCGCGCGGCGGTCGAGAACCGCGACAACCCTCGCTACGCCTGGCGCATCCTGCGCGACGGCGTCTGCGACGGGTGCGCGCTCGGCACCAAGGGTCTTTCGGACTGGACGATCCCGGGCATCCACCTCTGCAACGTCCGCCTGCGGCTGCTGCGGCTCAACACGATGGGGCCGATCGCGCCCGACGCGCTCGCCGACGTGAGCAGGCTCGAGGGGCTGCGCGGCGACGAGCTGCGCAGGCTCGGCCGCCTCGACCGTCCCCGGCTGCGGCGGCGCGGCGAGCGCGGCTTCACCGTGATCACCTGGGACGAGGCCCTGGACCTCGCCGCCGAGCGGATCCGCGCCGCCGGCCCCGAGCGCGTCGGCTTCTACCTGACCTCGCGCGGGATGCCGAACGAGTCGTACTACGCGGCGCAGAAGGCGGCGCGGGCGATCGGCACGAACTCGATCGACAACGCAGCGCGCGTCTGCCACTCCCCCTCCACGTTCGGCCTCAAGGAGGCGCTCGGCGTCGCGGCGTCGACGTGTTCGTACGTCGACTGGATCGGCACCGACCTCATCGTCTTCGTCGGCTCGAACGTCGCCAACAACCAGCCGGTCACCACCAAGTACCTGCACAAGGCGAAGAAGGCGGGCACGAAGGTCGCCGTGGTGAACCCGGTGCGCGAGCCGGGGATGGAGCGCTACTGGATCCCCTCGGTTCCCGAGTCGGCGCTGTTCGGCACGAAGATCGCCGACCGCTTCTTCCAGCTCGCCACCGGCGGCGACGTCGCCTTCCTCACGGGCGCGCTCAAGGCGCTGATCGAGCGCGACGCCGTCGACCGGCGCTTCGTCGAGGCGCGCACGGAGGGGTTCGACGAGCTCGCCGCCGAGGTGCGCGCAGCCGACTGGGAGCAGCTCGAGCTCGCTGCCGGCGCGCCGCGCGCGGAGATCGAGGCGTTCGCCGAGATGGTCGCGGCCGCTGAGCGGGCGGTGTTCGTGTGGAGCATGGGCGTGACCCAACACGCCCACGGCGAGGACGGCGTGCGCGCGCTGGTCAACCTGGCGCTGGCACGGGGCTTCGTCGGGCGCGAGGGCTGTGGGCTGATGCCGATCCGCGGGCACTCGGGCGTGCAGGGCGGCGCTGAGATGGGCTGCTACTCCACGGCGCTGCCCGGCGGGCTCGCGGTCAACGAGGAGAACGCGGCGCGGTTCAGCGAGCTGTGGGGCTTCGAGGTGCCGACCACGCCGGGGCGCACCGCTCCCGAGATGCTCGACGCGGCGCACGCGGGCGAGCTCGACGTGCTCTTCAGCTCGGGCGGCAACTTCCTCGACGTGATGCCCGATCCGGACCGGGTGCGCGAGGCGCTCGCGCGCACGCCGCTGCGCGTGCACATGGACATCGTCGTCTCCTCGCAGATGCTGGTCGAGGGCGAGGAGGTCCTGCTCTTGCCAGCCATGACGCGCTACGAGATCCCGGGCGGCGTGACCGAGACGACCACCGAGCGGCGGGTCGTCCTGAGCCCGGAGATCCCCGGGCCGCGGATCGCCGAGGCGCGGCCAGAGTGGCACGTGCTGCTCGAGCTGGCGGCGCGCGTGCGGCCCGAGCTCGCCGACCGACTCACCTACTCCGACACGGCCGCGCTACGGCGCGAGATCGCCGAGGCCGTGCCCGCCTACGCTCAGATCGCGGAGCTGCGGAAGGGCGGCGACTCCTTCCAGTACGGCGGGCGGCTGCTCTGCGACGGCGAGCGCTTCGACACGCCGAGCGGACGGGCGCGCTTCGCGCTCGTGCGCCCGCCGCGGCCTGCGGAGGCGAACGGCAGGCTGCGCCTAGCGACCCGGCGCGGCAAGCAGTTCAACTCGATGGTCCAGGAGCGCACCGACCCGCTCAACGGCGCCCAGCGCGAGGCCGTGCTGATGGCGGCCTACGATGCCGAACGACTCGGGCTGCGCGACGGCCAGCGCGTCGTCGTGCGCAGCGACGCCGGCAGGTTCGAGGGCTTCGTCGCCCTCGCGCCGATCGCCCCCGGCAACGTGCAGGTGCACTGGCCCGAGGGCAACGTGCTGATCGCGGACGGCGTCCGCTCGGCGGACGCGGGCATCCCCGACTACAACGCACTGGTCACGGTCGAGGCGGCGTAGCGGACCGTATGCCTGAGCGATACGCAACCCATCAACGCCCACCGGGATGAGCCCCAGCACACAGCACCGTTCACCATTATCGCCCCTGGCATCGACAGCTACTGGCGCGGCATCGTCCTGTTCGGCAGGAACGTCGCGACCTACAAATTCGCCCTAGCGAAGTCGCTGCTCGAGTTCGGCGTGCAGCAGCGCGAGGAGGTCCCGCTCGAGGATCTCGCCGAACCGTTCTCGCGGCACCTCTGCGAGCACCTGCGGCACACCGACCGCCAGGGAACGTTTGAGCGCAGCCGATTCCTGGATGCGTGCCGCGCCTTCAACCGCGGCGAGATCGATGCGGACGAGCTGCGCGACACGACCGTGAGGCTTGGCTTCCAGAACGTCATCGACGCCTTCCATGTCGTCGGAAACGAACCGCTTGAGGTGCGCTTCTTCGAGGACGAGCGGCGGGGACACATTCGCGGGATCCGGCTCACGGATGACCTGCTGCAGCTCGTCGAGTCGCTGGGCCCGGACGACCTCTCCGCTGAAGCCGAGGCGCGATGGCGGCTGGTCGAGACGGCGTGGAGCCTCGGCCTACCCGCTCACATGCTGACGATCGGCTACGACTCGGGACGCGAGGTTCTCCTTACCCCGGACCGAACGCGGCGGAAAGCCATCACCCCCGCCCGCGACGCGCTGAACGGGTACCAGCGAGGCCACTGCTTCTACTGCTTCGACGCGATCAGCGTGGAGCCCGGGACGCCTGACCTCGCCCACGTCGACCACTTCTTCCCCCATGTCCTGAAGCGCACGGAGCTTGGCACGCGAGTGAACCTGGATGGCGTTTGGAACCTGGTCCTCGCCTGTCAGCGATGCAACGCCGGCCCCGAGGGCAAGTGGATGCGGGTCCCGGCCCTCCAGTACCTGGACCGACTGCACCGCCGGAACGAGTACCTGATCCAGAGCCGTCACCCACTGCGCGAGACGCTCATGCAGCAGACCGGTGCGTCGGAGCAACGGCGTCGAGAGTTCCTGGATGCGGTCTTCAACGAAGCCCGCCACACAGGGCTCGGGCTCGTCCCCTGGGAGACGCCGCCGCGCGGACCGCAGGCCTTCTAACCCTTGAGGTAGTTCGCCTTCGAGGGGATCACGTGACGAACCCCACCTACGGGATCGTCCACGTCCCCCCAGTACCGCGGGATCACGTGCACGTGAAGGTGGGGCACGGTCTGGCCGGCAGCGGACCCGACGTTGAATCCCACGTTGATGCCATCGGGGCTGTGCTCACGCCGGAGGATTCCCATGACGTCGTCGACCAGGCTCATCACCGCGCGCCGCTCATCCGGTGTTGCCGCCTCCCAGTCAGCAACCACGCGCCGGGTGATAACTAAGGCGTGCCCGGGCGTTACGGGGAATTTGTCGTAGATCGCGAAGGCAAGCTCGTTTGACGCGAGCCAGCGGTCGCTCGGGATCTCGAGGAATGGCGATGAGGTCGTACCCGGCACTGCGCAGGACGATCATGGCGCCGGGTGCAGACGGCCGATGTGGACGGTCTTGCAGCAGCGCCGCTTTGGCTTCGTGAGCGCGAGGCAGGCATTGGCCGAACCGACGCACTGCACGCGCAGCTTGCCCATCGCCTTCGCCTTGCTCGGCCCCCAGCCCTTCCGCTGAGCTGGGATGATGCTGTGATTGATCTGTGATCTCATTGTGTATCACTCTGTGATACGCTCGTCATGCGATGACGATCACCACGCAGCCGCGTCCCGACCTCGAGGCTCACGCCCATGCCGTGCGCGCAGATTTCGCGACGGTGGCGGACGAGCTAAGGAGGGTCCTGGGGGCCCGTCTCAGTGCGTACATCGGCGGCGTCAAGGAAACTCGCGCCGTTCACGAGTGGGCCGAGGGAGGACGACAGCCCAGCGAGACAACCCAGCGACGACTCCGCACCGCGCTGCAGGTCGCGAAGATGATCGAGCGGGTGGACGGGCCGGAAGTCGCCCAAGCCTGGTTCCAAGGCTTGAACCCGCAGCTCGACGACCGCTCGCCGGCGAGACTGCTGCGCGAAGGCGACCTCGACGAGGTCGGCCCCCTGGTGATCGCCGCCGCGCGCGCCTTTCTCGTTGGTGGATGAGCTGCACGCTGACCCCGGCCCGCCCTGACGGCGCCCTTTACCGGCTGGGTCGCCGCCCGGATCCCTGGGCCTGGCCCGACTGGTCGCATGCGAGCGAACGCGGGACGTTCGACAACCGCTTCGACGATCCCCGCGGCGAGTACCGAGTGCTCTACGCGAGCTCCCAACGCTCCGCCCCCTTCCTCGAGACGCTGGCCCGCTTCCGGCCGGACCCAGCGATCGCGGCTGTCCAGATCGAAGGGGACGAGCGCGACAAGGACTTCCCGACCGTGGCGGCAGGGACCGTCCCGCGCACTTGGCTCGACCAGCGCGTGCTCGGCACTGCCCTCTGCGCCGCTGAGTTCGCCGACATCGGAACCGCGGTCTCGCTGGCCCATCTCCGCGATGCACTCGCCGCCGAGGTTCTCAAGCACGGACTGGACGAGCTGGATGCGGCGACAATCCGGCTACGTGCGCCGCGCGAGCTGACCCAGGCGATATCGCGGTACGTCTACGAGTGCACGCGCGAAGATGGCGAGCGCGCCTTTCAAGGCATCCGCTACCGCTCGCGCCTCGGAGACAACCTCACCAACTGGGCGATCTGTGAGCCGGCTGATCTCGGGGTGTTGGAGGACAAGGAGTTGCGGGAGGATGATCCTGACCTCCTCGGCGCGCTCGAGATCCTCGGCCTCCGCCTCGTCTGATCGAGCGCGCGTCCGCTCCGGAGCTTGCCGGCGGCGGTGGCGGGCGCCGGAAGCGCGGCGATGGCAGCCCCCGCGAGCACGGTCCTAAACGTCAGGCACCCGCAGATCCTGGGGCTCATGCGAAATCTCCCTCCCGAGTCGGTTCGGGCGACCCTAACCGAGCGACGTCGAAGAAGCGAGCGGCTCGCAGACGCGGCGCGCGCGGGCCTCACCCGCCCGCTATCTTCGGCCGCCCATGGCCTCCGAATACATCTTCACGATGTACAAGGTGTCGAGGACCTACCCGCCCAACAAGACGGTCCTCGAGGACATCTCGCTGAGCTTTCTCCCGGGGGCCAAGATCGGCGTCCTGGGCTACAACGGCGCCGGCAAGTCGACGCTCCTGCGGATCATGGCTGGCGTCGACAAGGACTATCGGGGCGAGGCGCAGCTCCACCCGAAGGCGACCGTCGGGCTGCTTGAGCAGGAGCCGCAGCTCGACCCGAACAAGGACGTCCGCGGCAACGTCGAGGACGGCGTGCGCGAGATCCGCGACCTGCTCGACCGCTACAACGAGGTCGCCGCCAACTACTCCGAGGAGAACGCCGAAGAGTTCGCGCGCCTCTCGGATGAGATCGAGGCCGCCGACGCCTGGAGCCTCGACCAGCGCATCGACACGGCGATGGACGCGCTGCGCCTGCCGCCCGGCGACGCCGACGTGACCAAGCTCTCCGGCGGCGAGCGCCGCCGCGTCGCGCTCTGCCGCCTCTTGCTGAGCGCGCCCGACCTGCTGCTGCTCGACGAGCCCACCAACCACCTCGACGCCGAGTCGGTCGCCTGGCTCGAGCGCCACCTCGCCGAGTACAAGGGCACGGTGGTCGCGGTCACCCACGACCGCTACTTCCTCGACAACGTCGCGGGCTGGATCCTGGAGCTCGACCGCGGCCGCGGGATCCCCTTCAAGGGCAACTACTCGGCCTGGCTCGAGCAGAAGCGCGAGCGGCTCGCCCAGGAGCAGCGCCAGGAGACAGCGCGCGCCCGCACGATCGCCCGCGAGCTCGAGTGGATCCGCGAGAACCCCAAAGCCCGGCGCAAGAAGTCCAAGGCGCGCATCGCGCGCTACGAGGCGCTGCTCGCCGAGGAGCGCAACGTCAAGCTCGACCAGGTCCAGATCCACATCCCCGCGGGGCCGCGCCTGGGCACGACCGTGCTCGAGGCGAAGAACCTGCGCAAGGGCTTCGGCGATCGCCTGCTGATCGACGACCTCTCGTTCTCGCTGCCGCCCGCGGGCATCGTCGGCGTGATCGGCCCCAACGGCGCCGGCAAGACCACTCTCTTCCGGATGATCACCGGCGAGGAGAAGCCCGACGCGGGCGAGCTGCGCCTCGGCGAGACCGTGAAGCTCGCCTACGTCGACCAGACCCGCGACGCGCTCGACCCCGAGAAGACGGTCTGGGAGGAGATCTCCGACGGCTACGACGAGATCAAGGTCGGTAACGTCACCATGAACTCGCGCGCGTACGTGGCCGGCTTCAACTTCAAGGGGTCGGACCAGCAGCGCAAGGTCGGCACGCTCTCGGGCGGCGAGCGCAACCGCGTCCACCTCGCGAAGCTCCTGCGCTCCGGCGGCAACCTGCTGCTTTTGGACGAGCCCACGAACGACCTCGACGTCGACACGCTGCGCGCGCTCGAGGAGGCGCTACTCGCCTTCGCCGGCTGCGCGATGATCATCTCCCACGACCGCTGGTTCCTCGACCGCGTCGCGACCCACGTGCTCGCCTTCGAGGGCGACTCGCAGGTGCGCTGGTTCGAGGGCAACTTCGAGGCCTACGAGGAGGACCGGCGCCGCCGCCTCGGCGCAGCGGCCGACCGGCCCCACCGGATCACCTACAAGCGGCTCACGCCGCATCGGTAGCGCCCCGACCAGGGCTTTCAGCCCTCGTTGCCGGAAAGCGGCAAGCAGGGCTGAACGTGCGGCGGGGGCGGGGGTCCGTTCAGCCCTGGTGGGCGGAGAACGGCAACGTGGGCTGAACGTCAGAGGTAGCGGCGCGCCGCCGCGCCGGCCTGGGCGCCGTAGCCACCGCCGAAGAGCACGGCGTGCACGAGCAGCGGCAGCAGCTGCCAGAGGGCGACCCGCTCGGCGTGCCCGTCGGCGAGCGGGAACTCCTCGGCGTAGGCGGCGAAGATGCGCTCGCTGGGCGAGCTGAAGAGGCGCAGCATCGCGAGGTCGATCTCGCGGTGGCCGCCGTACGCGGCGGGGTCGATCACCAGGCCCCGGCCCGCCGCGTCGCCCATCACGTTGCCGCCCCAAAGGTCGCCGTGCAGCCGCGCGGGCGGCTCGGGCGGCCCGGCGAGCTCAGCCAGCCGCGCGCACACCTCCTCCACCGCGCGCGCGTCGGCGGCGGCGAGCGACCCGCGCTCCACCGCGCGCCGGGCGAGCGGCAGCAGCATGTCCTCCGCGTAGGCCTGGGCCCAGCTCTCCCGCTCGCGCGGCTCGAGCTCCACCGAGCCGATCCGCAGCACGCGGTCGGGCGTGCCGGGCGGCAGCGCGCCGTGTGCGGGCGCGCCCGCGCGGTGCAGGCGGGCGAGCGCGCGGCCGAGCTCCTCGGCGCCCTGCGGCGAGAGCGCCCCGGGCTCCACCCACTCGAGCGCGAGGAAGGGCACGTCCTCCCCGACCGCGAGCACCGCGGGCACCGGTGCGCCCCCGTCGGCGAGCCAGCGCAGGCCCGCAGCCTCGGCGGCGAAGTCGGCCGCGGTCGCGCCGACGCGCGCCTTCACGAACGCGGGCCCCGAGGCGAGCTCGACGCGCCAGGCGTCGTTGATGCTCCCGCCCGCGACCCGTACGGCCCCGCCCGGCGCCTCGCCCAGGGCGTCGGCGAGCGCGGCGGCGAGGGGCGCGGGCAGGCTCACACCCGGCCCGCTGCGACCTCGTCGAGCAGCGCCCGGCAGTT
>DATCLC010000034.1:0-17355 GCA_036564135.1 Solirubrobacterales bacterium | reverse complement strand
AAGCGCGACCTGAAGGCCGGCAAGGTCAAGGTCGAGCAGCTTCTCATGGACCCGCCGGAGTGGGTCGAGTCCGCGAAGGCCTTCGACATGCTCCTCGCGGTTCCCAAGTACGGTCGCGTCAAGGCCAACAAGGTGCTCACGCAGTGCCGGATCTCGCCGTCCAAGACCATCGGCGGGCTCTCCGAACGGCAGCGGGCGGAGCTCGTCGAGCTGTTGCGCAGGCGCTAGCGCGGGCGCGCCGGGCCGGTTGGCGCCAGCAGGGGAGCAGACCCGCCTCCCGCGGGGTTGGATGGGCGACGTGAGCTCGCGCGTCTTCGTCATCACCGGCCCCTCGGGGGTGGGTAAGGGCACGCTGATCTCGCGCCTGCGCGAGCGCATCCCGGAGCTCGAGCTCTCGGTCTCGGCGACCACGCGCAAGCCGCGCGCCGGCGAGGTCGACGGGCGCGACTACCACTTCCTCTCTCCGGAAGAGTTCGCGCGCCGCGCCGAGGCGGGCGAGTTCTTGGAGCACGCCACGTTCAGCGGCAACCGCTACGGGACGCTGCGCTCGGAGGTCGAGCGCACGCTGCGGTCCGGCCGCTCGCTCGTGCTCGAGATCGAGGTGCAGGGCGCCCGCCAGGTTCGCGCCGTGATGGGCGACGAGGCCGTGCTGATCTTCATCGCGCCCCCGGACCCGAAGGTCCTGCGCGAGCGGCTCGCCGGGCGCGGCACCGACTCCGAGGAGGCGATCGAGCGGCGTCTGGAGACCGCCAAGCAGGAGCTGGAGGCACAGCAGGAGTTCAAGCACGTGATCGTCAACGACGACCTCGACCGGGCGACCGAGGAGCTCGTGCGGATCGTGCGCTCGGAGCTTTCAACTACACTCGACCGCGCTGATGATCAAGCCTAGAGTCGACACCCTGCTCGAGCACACGGATTCACACTACGCCGCGGTGATCGTCGCCGCGAAGCGGGCGCGACAGCTCAACAGCTACTACCGCGCGCTCGGCGAGGGCAGCTACGAGGAGTTCACGCCGCCCATGGTCGAGACGCGGTCGGGCAACTACCTGACGATCGCGCTCGAGGAGCTCGCGGCGGGGAAGCTCCGCTACAGCTACAAGGACAAGTCCTAGCCGGAGGCAAAAGGGGCTCGCGGTGGCCCGCATCCTGCTCGGCGTCACGGGGGGCATAGCGGCCTACCGGGCGCTTGAGCTCGCTCGCCTGGCGACCAAGTCCGGGCACTCCGTCCGCGTGCTGATGACGGAGGCCGCGATGCGCTTCGTCGGGCCCGCCTCGTTCGAGGGCATCGTGGGCGCGCCCGTGCTCGCCTCCGAGTTCGAGCGCGACCCGCTGCGCGGCGCCTTCCCCGGCGAGCCGCTCCCCGCGCACGACCCGATCGGCCACCTCGCAGTCGTCGAGAACTGCGACGCGTACCTCGTCGCGCCCGCGTCGGCCAACACGATTGCCAAGCTGGCCGGAGGCCACGCCGACTCGATGGTGACCACGGCCTTCTTGGCCTGCGACGCGCCGCGCCTGGTCGCCCCGGCGATGAACGACCGCATGTACCGCGACGCGGCCACGCAGGCGAACCTGCGGACGCTGCGCGAGCGCGGGGTGGAGGTGATCGACCCCGATACCGGCCCGCTGGCCTCGCGCGGCGAGTACGGCGTGGGCCGCCTGCCGCAACCCGATGTCCTGCTCGCGCGCGTGGAGGTCGCGCTGGGCGGGGAGGCATCGTCCTCGCTGGCCGGCGTGCGCGTGCTGGTCACCGCTGGCGGCACGCGCGAGGCGCTCGACTCGGTCCGCTACATCGGCAACCGCTCCAGCGGGCGGATGGGCGTGGCTCTCGCGGGCGCGGCGGCCGCGCGCGGCGCGGAGGTGACGCTGATCGCCGCGAACGTGGCGCTGCCCACGCCCCCGCGCGTGCGCCGCATCGACGTGGAGAGCGCGGCCGAGCTCGCCGAGGCGGCGCGCGCCGAGTTCGAGGCGTGCGACGTGCTGCTGATGGCCGCGGCCGTCGCCGACTTCCGTCCGGCGGAGGCCGCCGCGGGCAAGATCGCCCGCGAGGGCACGGACGTCCTGGAGCTCCGACTCGTGCCCAACGAGGACGTGCTCGCCGGCCTCGCCAAGCGGCGCAGGCCGGGCCAGGTGCTCGTTGGCTTCGCCGCCGAGCACGGCGCCGACGCGATCGAGCGCGCTCGCGCGAAGCTCGACCGCAAGGGCGTCGATGCGATCGTCTTCAACGACGTCTCGCGCACCGACATCGGCTTCGACGCCGAGCACAACGAGGTGACGATCGTCGAGCGCGACGGCGAGCACCGCGTCGACCGCGCGAGCAAGGACGAGGTCGCAGCCGCGGTCCTCGACCGGGTCGAGGCTCTACGCGCCGCAACCCCCTAGCCCGGTTTGGCCCCGTGGGGCGTGGTCGGCTCAACGCCCGCTCGGACGAGGTGTCACGGGTTCTGGGCTCGCAGCGCGCGGGCGGGCCGACCGGTGGAGCGGTGCCACCCGACCCCATCCCTACACTGGGTTACGTGGCCGACGAGCGCGAGCGCATCGAGGACCTGGGCGAGGAGGACACGTACCGCCTGTACCGGCGGGGCGTCGAGCTGCTCGAGGACGGCGCCTTCAGGGAGGCGACCGTGCCCCTCGCCGAGGCGGCCCGGCGCGCGCCGGAGAAGAGCTCCGTGCGCGAGGCCCTGGGCCGCGCGTACTTCCGCAACCGCCAGTACGCCGAGGCGGTGACCGAGTTCGAGGCGGTCGTCGAGACGCACCCTGTGAACGACTTCGCCCACTTCTGCCTTGGCCGCGCGCTGTCGCTGACCGGGCAGGCCGAGCGCGCCCGGCACCACCTGGCCCTCGCCTCGAACCTGCAGCCGCAGCGGCGCGACTACCGGCTGTACCGCGACCGCGCCCGGCACGCGGCGTAGCGATCCCCGGGGGAGAGGGTGCGGGCGCTCGTCCAGCGGGTGCAGCGGGCCTCGGTGACCGTCGACGGCGAGCGGATCGCGGAGATCGGCGAGGGCTTTCTGGTGCTGCTCGGCGTCACGCACTCCGACGACGAGGCCGTCGCCGACAAGCTCGCCGACAAGGTGCGCAACCTGCGGGTCTTCCCCGACGGTGAGGGGCGCATGAACGAGCCCCTGGGCGAGCGCGAGGTGCTCGTCGTAAGCCAGTTCACGCTGTACGGGGACACCCGCCGCGGCAACAGGCCAAGCTTCGTCCGTGCCGCGCCGCCACAGCAGGCCGAGCGGCTGTACGAGCGCTTCCGCGAGCGGCTCGGCGCGCAGGGCGGGCGGTTCGGCGCGCACATGGCCGTCGAGCTCGTCAACGACGGCCCGGTGACGCTCTTGCTGGAGGCCTGAACGAGCCTGCGGCGCGACCACCCACGGCTATACTCGAACGACCTCCTGCGAGTACCCGAACCCTGTCGAGGTGGGCCCGGGCCCACCATTTTTTTGGCTTGAACCGGGTCCTCGGAGGGGATTACATGGAGGGGCGGCACAATGAGCGATACGCAGGAACTTCAGGAGACGATCGAGAGCAGGCTTCGGGCGTTCGACCCGCAAGTCGAGCTGATCGCGCTTGAGCGCCCCGCGCCCACGTCGCTGCGAATCCGCATCGACCATCCGGACGGGGTCGACCTGGCGCTCTGCGAGCGCGTGACCAACGCGCTTCGCGACCTCCTCGAGCACTACTCGCTCGAGGTGTCCTCGCCCGGCGCGGACCGCCCGCTCACCAAGCCCGAGCACTACCGCCGCTTCATCGGCCGGCGAGTGCGCGTGCGCACCCGCGAGGCCATCGGGGGACAGCGCAATTTCACGGGGACGCTCACCGGCGCCGAGGGTGATTCGGTCGAGCTCTCCTCCGACGGCGGCGCCGTGCGGATCCCGCTGGCCGGGATCAGCCGCTCGAACCTGGTACCGGAGGTCTGATGAGCGAGATTCGTTGCGAGAGGAACGCAGCCCCCGTGGCAACGTCCAAGAAGTCTGGAGGTAAGCAGTGAGCCGCGAGCTCGTCGACGCGATCAGGGAACTCGCCACCGAGAAGGGGATCGACTCAGAGACCCTGATGTCGGCGCTCGAGGACGCGCTGCTCTCCGCCTACAAGAAGACCCCCGGGGCGGCCCGCTACGCGCGCGTCGAACTCGATCGCGACACCGCGGATTTCCGCGTCTATGAGCTGATCCTTCCGGAGGAGCTCGAGAGGAAGCTGCTGGCCGAGGTGGCCGAGCAGCGCGAGCGCGAGATCGACCCGGAGACGGGCGAGCTCAAGGAGCCCGAGGAGCCGGAGCTCGACCCGGAGATGCTGGCGCCCTACGAGGACCAGATCGAGACGCGCGATGTCACCCCCGACGACTTCGGGCGTATCGCCGCGCAGACCGCGAAGCAGGTGATCCTGCAGCGCGTCCGCGAGGCCGAGCGCCGGATGATGTTCGAGGAGTACCAGGACCGCGTCGGCGAGCTGGTCACCGGGATCATCCAGCAGTCGGACAACCGCTACACGCTCGTGCAGCTTCGCGAGCGTGTCGAGGCGCTGCTGCCGCGTTCCGAGCAGGTCTGGAACGAGCGGTACGACCACGGCATGCGCATCAAGGCCGTGATCACCGACGTGTCGGCCGAGGGCAAGGGACCGAGCATCGTCGTCTCGCGCCGCAGCCCGGAGCTCATCAAGCAGCTGTTCGAGCTCGAGGTGCCCGAGATCGCCGACGGTTTGGTCGAGATCGTGGGCGTCGCGCGCGAGCCCGGCTTCCGCTCGAAGATCGCGGTGGTCTCGCACGCCGACGGCGTCGATCCGGTCGGCGCGTGCGTCGGCCCGCGCGGTTCGCGCGTGCGCATGGTCGTCTCCGAGCTGCGCGGCGAGAAGATCGACATCATCCCGTACAACGAGGAGCCCGCCCGCTTCGTCGCCAAGGCGCTGTCGCCGGCGCGCGTGCGCGAGGTGATCGTCGACGACGAGACCAAGGAGGCGACGGTCGTCGTCCCAGATGACCAGCTCTCCCTGGCGATCGGGCGCGAGGGCCAGAACGCGCGGCTCGCCGCGAAGCTCACGGGCTGGAAGGTCGACATCGTCTCCGAGACCGAGTTCAGCCAGCAGGAGGACATCGGCGCCTTCGAAGAGGAGGAGCAGGCCGACGGCCGCTGCGCCGCCGTGCTCTCCGCCGGTCGGCGCTGCCCGAACGCCTCGCTGCAGGGCTCCCGCTACTGCGGTCTGCCCCAGCACCAGGCGCTGGCGCGCTTCAGCACCAACCAGGTGAACGTCCTCGCGTCGCTGAGCGACGACGAGATCGCCACGCTGGCCGACCCCGACGCCGACGAGGCCACCGTCGCGCCGCTCGTCGAGCGCGCGGAGGCCGCCTTCAAGGAGGCCGAGGAGGCCGCCGAGGCCGAGGAAGCCGCGGAGGCTGAGGCCGCCGAGGGCGGCGAGGGTGAGGCCGTCGAGGCCGAGGCGCCGGCCGAGGGCGAGGCTGAGGGCGCCGAGGGCGGCGCTGGGGCCGGCGAGCCCGAGGCCGCCGGGGCCGAGGACGCTGACGCGCCCGCCGGGGAGCCCACCGAGGAGGAGGGCGAGCCCGCGGCTGAGGAGCCTGGCGGGGGCCCCGAGGGACCCGCTGAAGCTGAGGCCGCCGAGCCCGCCGCGGAGGAGGCCCCCGAGGCGCCGGCCGAGGAGGCGCCCGAGCCCGTTGCGGACGACGTCGAGCCGAGCGCCGAGGCGCCGGTGGCGGACGCCGACGGCGCAGGGGCGCCGGCGCAGGCCGAGGGCTCAGAGGAGCCCGAGGCGGCTGAGGAAGCCAGCGAACGCACGGAGGCTTAACTACGTCTCGTGGCAAAGAAGCGCGTTCATGAGATCGCCAAGGAGCGAGGGCTCTCGAGCAAGGAGCTGATCGCCGCGCTGCAGAAGGCGGGCGTCGACGTCAAGGCGCCCGCCTCCAGCGTGGAGGAGGACGTCGTCGCGAAGGCCCTGGGCGACGGGGCCGGCGACGGCAAGGCCGCCGCCCCCGCCAAGGGCGACGCCGCGACCAAGCAGGCGTCCGCGCAGAAGGCTCCGGCCAAGCCCGCCGCTCCGCCCAAGGGCGATGGCGCGCCCAAGGGCGACGGCGGGCAGCAGGGCCAGCAGCAGCGACCCGTGCGGCCCGTGCGCCCCGTCGACGGCGGCAAGCGCGGCGGCAAGCGGCGCGTCGTGATCGACTCGCAGGCCTCGCGGCGCGACAACATCGCGCCGCCGGCGCCATCGCGCCCGCCGCGCCGCCGCGGCGGCAGGCGCCGTCGGCCCGTGCTCGAGGAGCCGCAGGAGAAGGCGCCCGAGGTCGAGCAGGAGGAACCGGCGCTCAAGGTCAATTCCGGCGCCACCGTGCGGGAGGTCGCTGAGACGTTCGGCGTCTCGGCCGCCGACCTCATCAAGAAGCTCATGCAGCTCGGCGAGATGGCGACGCTCACGCAGACCCTCTCGGACGACACCATCGAGCTGCTCGCAGCCGAGTTCGACCGCAAGGTCGAGGTCGTGAGCGCCGCCGAGGAGGAGGTCGAGGAGGTCGTCTACGACGACGCCGAGGAGGATCTGAAGCCGCGGCCGCCCGTCGTCACGATCATGGGCCACGTCGACCACGGCAAGACCTCGCTGCTCGACGCGATCCGGCAGACCGAGGTCGCCGCTGGAGAGGCCGGCGGGATCACGCAGCACATCGGCGCCTACCAGGTCCACCACGACGGCAAGACGATCAGCTTCATCGACACCCCGGGCCACGCGGCGTTCACCGCGATGCGAGCCCGCGGTGCCGACGTCACCGACATCGTCGTCGTGGTCGTCGCGGCCGACGACGGCGTGATGCCGCAGACGGTGGAGGCGATCGACCACGCCCGCGCTGCGGACGTGCCGATCATCGTCGCCATCAACAAGATCGACCTGCCGGACGCCAACCCGGACAAGGTGAAGGGCGAGATGGCGCAGCAGGGCCTCACCCCGGAGGACTGGGGCGGCGACACGATCTTCGTGAACGTCTCGGCGAAGACCGGCGAGGGCCTCGACGAGCTGCTCGAGATGATCCTGCTGGTCGCCGAGGTTGAGGAGCTGCGCGCCAACCCCGACGCGCCCGCGTCGGGCACCGTGATCGAGTCGCACCTCGACCAGGGGCGCGGCCCGGTGGCCACCGTGCTGATCCAGCGCGGCACCCTCCGTATCGGCGACGCGGTCGTCGCCGGCCACGAGTGGGGCCGCGTGCGAGCGATGCAGGACCACAACGGCGCGCGCCTCAAGGAGGCCCGCCCGGGCGACCCCGTCGAGGTGCTCGGCTTCAACGGCGTCTGCGAGGCGGGCGACCGCGTCGAGGTCGTCGAGAACGACCGCCGCGCGCGGCAGATCGCCGGCGAGCGCCTGCACCGACTCAAGGCCGAGCAGCTCGCCCGTCGCCAGGCGCGCAAGGTCACGCTCGACGAGGTGTTCGCGAAGGCTCAGGAGGGCGACCTCAAGGAGCTCAACATCGTCCTCAAGGCGGACGTGGCGGGCTCGCTGGAGGCGCTCCAGGACGAGATCGCCAAGGTCCCGCAGGAGCAGGTGCGGATCGACATCATCCGCGCGGCGGCCGGCGGCATCAACGAGTCCGACGTGATGCTGGCGGCGGCCTCCGACGCGATCATCATCGGCTTCAACGTCCGCCCGCTCGCCGACGCCCGGCGTGCCGCCGAGCGTGAGGGCGTCGAGATCCGGACGTACTCCGTGATCTACAAGGTCACCGAGGACCTACGGGCCGCGATGGAGGGCATGCTCGAGGCCGTCGAGGTCGAGGAGGCCCTGGGCCAGGCCGAGGTCAAGCAGACGTTCAAGGCCTCGCGCGTCGGCACGATCGCCGGTTGCGAGGTGACGGACGGCAAGGTCGCGCGCAACGCGGAGGCGCGCCTCGTGCGCGACGGCACGGTGATCTGGACCGGCGCGATCGCTTCGCTGCGCCGCTTCCAGGACGACGTCGCCGAGGTCGAGGCCGGCCAGGAGTGCGGCATCGTGCTCGAGAACTTCGCCGATATCAAGGTCGGCGATGTGCTCGAGGTCTTCCGCACCAAGCAGGTCGAGCAGAAGCTCGAATAGCTGCGAGCTTCCAGCTGCCAGCTGCCAGCTTGCTCCTGGTGGTGCCGGCGTTGGCGCTTCGCCGGGTCGTCGGTCGCCGGTCGCCGGTCGCCGGTCGCCGGTTGGGCGGGTCAGGCGTGGCTCCTACTCGGCGGCCAGCGGCTCTAACGTTCCGTGGGTGCGCGCGTTCGTCTGCATCGTCGAGGTCCGGCTGCACCTCGGCGAGGCGCATGATCTGAAGGGCAAGCGCAAGCTGCTGCAGTCGCTCAAGGGGCAGCTGCGCAACCGCTTCGGGGTCGCGGTCACCGAGACCGACGGGCACGACACCTGGCAGCGCTCGACGCTGGTCTGCGCGCTCGTCGGGGGCGCCGACATCGACGACCGCGCCGACGAGCTGGAACGGTTCGTGATGTCCCGGGTGCCGGACGGCTGCGCGTTCGACCGGGACGTCCTGAGCCTGGAGGACATCCGCGGATAAAGCTGCCGGTTACCAGCAACCAGCCACCAGCAGCCAGCAGCCAGCCACCAGCGCCTGAATCACCCAACGGGCGACCGACGACCGGCGACCGGCGACCGACGACCCAGCGAAGCGCCAACGCCGGCACCACCAGGAGCAAGCTGGAAGCTGGAAGCTGGCAGCTGGCAGCTGGAAGCTGGAAGCTGGAAGCTGCTGCCGCAGGCGTCTGTATGCTGGCTTTGCCATGGCCACTGAGCGCATGAGGCGCGTCAATGAGGTCATGCGCGAAGTCGTCGGGGATGCGATCACCAGTGAGCTCGACGACCCTCGCATCGGATTCGTGACCGTGACCGCCGTCGATACAAGCCCGGACCTGCGTTCAGCGCGGGTCTTCGTCAGCGTGCTCGGCGACGAGGCGGCCCGAGAGTCCGCGCTGGCGGCGCTCAGCGCCGCCCACGGTGTGCTGCAGGCGGCGATCAACCGCGAGCTGCGCCTGAAGCGCACCCCGACCCTGAAGTTCGTCTACGACGAGAGCCTCGAGCGCGCACAGCGCCTCAGCGACCTGTTGGAGGAGTGATGCCGGTGCCGATCGAGACCCCTACCAAGACGAGTGACTTAGACGCCGTAGCGAACGAGATCCGGACGGGGCACCGGTTCCTGCTCACGACCCACGAGGGCCCCGACGGGGACGCGCTCGGTTCCCTGCTCGCCACCCACCACCTCCTCGAGCAGCTTGGCAAGGACTCGGTGATGTTCCTGCCGGCGAAGGAGTTCCCGCTGCCCGTCGAGTACCGCTTCCTGCCGCTCACCAACGTCTTCCACGAGGCGCCCGCCGACGTCGTCGACCGCACCCTGATCTTTTTGGACTGCGGGAACCGCGACCGCATGCCCGAGCCGTTCCTGCACCGCGACGGCGCCCGCATCATCAACGTCGACCACCACCACGACAACACCCACTTCGGCGCCGTCAACCTGGTCGACGTCGAGGCCTCGTGCACCGCGGAGATCATCTGGCGGCTCGCCAAGGTCCTCGGCGCGACGATCACGCCCGAGATCGCCTGCGCGCTGTATGTGGGCCTGATCACCGACACCGGCAAGTTCATGTACGAGAACACCGACGCGACCGCGCACCTGATGGCGGCGGAGCTGATCGAGGCCGGCGTCAGCGTCGACGAGATCTACCGCAGGCTGTACGAGCGGGTGCCGATGGAGAAGATGAAGCTCCTGGCGCGCTCCCTGGAGAAGCTCGAGCGCTACGACGACGGCGCGCTCGCCCTCACCTATATCTCGCAGGAGGACTACGAGGAGACCGGGTCCACGGAGCACCTGACCGAGGGCATCATCGACCACGTCCGCGCGCTCGAGGGCGTGCGCGTGGCCGCGATCGTGCGCGACAAGCCCGGCGGCCGCTGGGCGCGCAAGGTGAGCCTGCGCTCGAGCGATGGCGCCGTCGACGTCTCGGCGATCGCGCGCGAGCACGGGGGCGGCGGGCACCGGCGGGCAGCTGGGTTCGGCACGGACCTTGAGTATCCCGAGCTCGTCGAGTTCCTCCGCGAGCGGGTCGCCGCGCAACTTGGCTGAGGCGACGGGCGACCTCGCGAGCGAGGGCGCCGTCGTCCTCGCTGACAAGCCGTCGGGGGTGACGTCCCACGACGTCGTCGACCAGGTGCGCCGCGAGCTGGGAGTGCGGCGCGTCGGGCACGCTGGCACGCTCGACCCGTTCGCGACCGGGCTGCTCATCGTGCTGGTGGGTCGCCCCGCGACGCGGGAACAGTCGCGCTTCATGGCCCTGCCGAAGACCTACCGCACCGTCGCGCGCCTCGGCGCGGTCTCGACCACCGGCGATCGCGAGGGCGAGATCACGGTCACCGGCAGGGTGCCCGAGCGCCTCAAGCTGCCCACGGGCCGCATCCGCCAGCGCCCACCCGCGTACTCGGCCGTGAAGGTGGACGGCGAGCGCGCGTACAAGCGCGCCCGCAGGGGCGAGCGGTTCGAGCTGCCCGAGCGCGAGGTGACCGTCTACCGCTTCGAGGAGCTGAGGCGCGAGGGCGACGAGGTCGAGCTGGAGATCGAATGCTCGTCGGGCACATACGTGCGCAGCCTCGTCGCGGACCTCGGCGACGCCTACTGCCTGGAGCTGCGCCGCACGCGGATCGGGCCGTTCTCGGTGGAGGAGGCGGGTCCCGAGCCCATCCCGCTGCAGGTTGCGCTCGCTCGCCTGCCCGCGTCTGATTGAGTTCCGCGCGATGACGATCCAGGTCACCGAGCTGAGCGAAGTCGAGCCGCGGCCGCGGCGGGTCGCGATCGGCACCTTCGATGGGGTTCACGTCGGGCACCGCCGGGTGATCGAGGGCGCGGACACGGTGCTCACCTTCGACCCGCACCCGCTCACCGTGCTCGCGCCGGACGCCGCGCCCAAGCTGCTGATGCCCTTCACCGCGAAGCGCGACGTGATCGACGGCCTGGGGGTGCGCGAGCTCGTCGTGATCCGCTTCGACCGCGATTTCTCCAAGCTGACCGCCGAGCGCTTCATCGACGAGGTACTGATCGGAAAGCTCCGCGCCGAGCACGTCTCGGTGGGCGAGAACTTCCGCTTCGGCGCCAAGGCCAAGGGCGACCCGGCGATGCTCGCCGCGCGCAGCGAGTTCGAGACCCGCGTCGTCCCGCTCGTCGAGGTCGACGGCGAGACGGTCTCCTCGACGCGGATCCGCGCGCTCGTGCAGGCCGGGGAGGTCGAGGCGGCGATGCGCTGCCTGGCGGCGCCGTTCCTGTACGAGGGCGTGGTGGTCGAGGGCGACAAGCGCGGCCGCGAGCTCGGCTTCCCGACCGCGAACATCGTTCCCGACGACCGGCTGGTCGTCCCCGGCCACGGCGTCTACGCGGGCTTCGCGAACGAGCACCCGGCCGCGATCCACATCGGCGTGCGGCCGATGTTCGAGACCGGCCGCGGGCTGCTCATCGAGCCGCACCTCATCGACTTCGAGGGCGACCTCTACGGGCGCACGCTGCGGATCGCCTTCATCGCGCGCCTGCGGGGGGAGAAGCGCTTCCCGTCGGTGGACGACCTGATCGCGCAGATGCACCGCGACGTCGAGCAGGCGCGCCGCATCTGCGCGGAGTTCAGGGGACCGCCGAAGGTCGCCTCCTGATGTCTCGCGCGAACCTCGCTAACCTGTCCCGCCCGGAAATGCCACTGACCGCTGAGAGAAAGCAGGAGCTGATCGCCAAGTACGGCCGTTCGGAGGGCGACACCGGCTCCGCCGAGGTGCAGATCGCGCTGCTCACCGAGCGCATCAACGACCTGACCGAGCACCTCCGCACCCATCGCAAGGACCACCATTCCCGCCGCGGCCTGCTGATGCTGGTCGGCCGCCGGCGCCGCCTGCTGCGGTACCTGGAGCGCACCGACCTCGACCGGTATCGCAAGGTCGTCGCGGACCTCGGGCTCCGTCGCTGAGCTCTCCGTAGGCCGCCTCGTCCAACCTGAGCCGCCTCGCACGCGCGCGGCGGCCGACGTGATGCGGATTCATTCGCCAACGCACATACCGCATCAGTCCCACGGGCGAGGGATTGCGGAGGTCATGGATGCGCGGTTGCGCGAACGGGTAGGTGGGCAACCGTCGGATAAGCTGCTCTGCGGATACAGAGAGAATCGAAGCAAGTGGGTCGCCAGCGGGCGACCGGAAGGAAACAAGGGAATACATGAGCATGTTCGATGTGAGCCGCGTCTCGGTCGAGATCGGTGGCAAGGAGATCTCGTTTGAGACCGGCAAGCTGGCCCGCCAGGCCAGCGGAGCCGTGGTCGTGCGCTCCGGCGGGACCATGGTCCTGTCGACCGCGACGGTCGGCAGCCTGCGTGACGTTGACTTTCTGCCGCTCACGGTCGATGTCGAGGAGCGTCACTACGCGGTAGGCAAGATCCCGGGCTCGTTCTTCCGGCGCGAGGCGCGCGCCGGCGAGAAGGCGACGCTCACCGCCCGGATGATCGACCGGCCCCTGCGGCCGCTCTTCCCCAAGGGCTGGCACTACGAGACCCAGCTCGTCGCGCTGACGCTCTCGCACGATCACGAGTGCCCGTACGACATCCTCGCGATGAACGGCGCCTCCGCCGCGATCGCCGTCTCGGACATCCCGCTCGACCAGCACGTCGGTGCCGTGCGCATCGGCAAGCTGCACGGCGACTTCGTCGTGAACCCGGGCGAGGACGTCTCCGAGGAGCTCGAGATGGATCTGATCGTCTCGGGCACCGACGAGGCGATCCTGATGGTCGAGTGCGGCGCCCGGTTCGTCAGCGAGGCCGAGGTGCTCGACGCGCTCGACATCGCCCACGGCGAGATCCGCAAGATCACGGCCGCGATGCGCGAGCTGGCCGAGCGCGCCGGCAAGCCGAAGCGCGAGATCGTCGTGCCGCAGGTCGACGAGGCGATCTACGAGGAGATCAAGACCCGCTTCGGCGCGCAGCTCGACGAGGCCACGCAGGTCCAGCAGAAGCTCGAGCGCCAGGCGGCGATCGACGCGGTCGAGGAGGAGGTCCTCGCCGCGCTCGCGCCCGAGGGCGACGAGGAGGGCGCGCTCGAGCGCCGCGCCGAGGTCCAGCGGGCCTTCGCCAAGCTCGAGAAGGACATCATCCGGCACCGCATCGCGGTGGAGAAGAAGCGTCCCGACGGGCGGGCGCAGGATGAGATCCGGCCGATCGAGGTCGAGGTCGACGTCTCCCCGCGCGTCCACGGCTCGGCGCTGTTCACCCGCGGCGAGACGCAGATCCTCTCCAGCGTCGCGCTGGGCACGAGCCGGATGGACATGAAGATCGACAACCTGAGCCTTCAGGAATCGAAGCGCTTCTTCCATCACTACAACTTCCCGCCGTTCTCGGTGGGCGAGACCGGGTTCATGCGCGGCCCGAAGCGCCGCGACATCGGCCACGGCGCGCTCGCCGAGCGGGCCCTCGAGCCGACGATCCCGTCCGAGGACGAGTTCCCGTACGTGATCCGCGTCGTCTCCGAGACCCTGGAGTCGAACGGCTCCTCGTCGATGGGCTCGGTGTGCGCGTCCTCGATGGCGCTGCAGGCGGCCGGCGTGCCGGTCTCGGCCCCGGTCGCGGGTGTCGCGATGGGCCTGATCAAGGAGGGCGACGACTACATCGTCCTCACCGACATCGCCGGCGTCGAGGACCACCTCGGCGACATGGACTTCAAGGTCGCCGGCACCCGGGACGGCATCACCGCCCTGCAGATGGACATCAAGATCACGGGCGTCACCTTCGACATCCTCCGCGACGCGCTCGAACAGGCGCGCCGCGGCCGCCTCTTCATCCTCGACAAGATGGCCGAGGCGATCGACGGGCCGCGCCCGCAGATGTCGCCGTACGCGCCGCGGATCGAGACGACCAAGATCGATCCCGAGAAGATCGGCGCGGTCATCGGCAAGGGTGGCGAGACCATCCGCGCGCTGCAGGACGAGTTCGAGGCCGAGATCGACATCGATGACGACGGCACCGTCCGCGTCTACGCGCCCACCGGCAAGCAGGTCGAGGCCTGCATCGACCGCATCGAGGCGATGACGAAGGAGGCCGAGGTCGGCGACCGGTTCCGCGGCAAGGTCGTGAAGACGACCACGTTCGGGGCCTTCGTCGAGCTCACGAAGGGCACCGACGGCCTGCTTCACATCTCGAACGTGAAGCCCGGCGAGCGCGTGAACTCGGTCGAGGACATCCTCAGCTCGGGTGACGAGATCGACGTCACTGTCGTCGAGGTCGACCGCGAGCGCGGCCGCATCGGCCTGCGCCTCTCGGACGACCCGGCCATCCAGGGCAAGACGCCTGCGGAGCTCTCGAAGCTCGGCACCGGCGACCCGACGATGGGCGGCGGTGGCGGCGGCCGCGGCGGCAACGGCCGCGGCGGTCGCGAGCGCGAGCGGCTCGAGAGCGGCGGCGGTGGTGGTGGCGGCCGGCGCCGTCGGCGGCGGCGATAAGCAGCGTGGACCTTCCCGAGAACGTCGAGCTGACGGAGCTCGATAACGGCGTCCGGGTGATCACCGAGGCCGTGCCCTCGGTGCGCTCGGTCGCCCTCGGGATCTGGGTCCGCACGGGCTCGCGCGACGAGTCCCCGGGCCAGGAGGGCGTCTCCCACTTCCTCGAGCACCTGCTGTTCAAGGGGACGAAGCGCTACTCGGCGATCGAGATCTCCGAGCTCTTCGACGGGATGGGCGCGTCGGCCAACGCCGCGACCAGCAAGGAGTCGACGCATGTCCACGCCCGGTTCCTCGACGAGCACACCGACCGCGCCTTCGACCTGATGGCGGAGATGGTGCTCGGGCCGACCTTCCCCGAGGTCGACTCGGAGCGCCAGGTCGTGCTCGAGGAGATCGCGATGTATGAGGACGAGCCCTCCGACCGGGTCCACGACTTCCTCGCCGAAGCGATCTGGGGCGACCACCCGCTCGGCCGACGCGTAATCGGCCAGGCGGAGGTGATCGCCTCGATCCCGGTCCCGGAGATCCAGGCCTACCACCGCGCGCGCTACGCGGCGCGCAACCTCGTGGTCGCGGTCGCTGGGCACGTGGACCACGACCACATCTGCGAGCTCGCCGGGAAGCTGATGGAGCCGCAGCCGGGTGGCGACCCCGGCGTGGGGGACCTGGAGTTCGAGCCGCAGCCGCGGCTGCGTTTCCACCGCAAGGACACCGAGCAGTACCACATCTGCTTCGGAGCCCCGGGGATCGCCCGAGACGACGACCGGCGCTACGCGCTCTCGGTGCTCGACTCGGCGTTCGGCGGCTCGGTCTCCTCGCGGCTCTTCCGCGAGGTGCGCGAGAAGCGCGGCCTCGCCTACTCGGTGGGCTCCTACGCCGAGCAGTACCTCGACGGCGGCACCGTCGCCATGTACGTCGGCACCCGCGAGGACAACGTCACCGAGGCCTGCGAGATCATCGGCCGCGAGCTCGCCTCGCTGCGCGACGGCGGCCTCGGGAGCGAGGAGCTCGCCCGAGCGAAGGAGCACGTCAAGGGGCGCATGGTCCTCAGCCTGGAATCGACGGCCGCCCGGATGTCGCGGATCGCGCGCGCGGTGCTGTTCGACCTGCCTGTGCTCTCCGTGGACGAGATGCTCGCGCGCATCGAGGCCGTCACCGCCGACGACGTGATCGAGCTGGCCCGCGAGCTCTACGACCCCGCGCGCTTCTCGGCGGCCTGCATCGGCCGCGATGAGGAGCGCTTCCGGGCCGCGACCGGGGCCGTCTCGGAGGCCCTCGTAGCCGGCTGATGCGAGACGGGGAGGTGGGTGCGTGATCCGCGTCGTGGTCTCGGGCGCCGCCGGGCGCATGGGCGCCACGACCTGCGAGGCCGTCGAGGGCGCCGGCGACATGGAGCTGGTCGGTCGCGCCGACCCGGCGCTCGGCGCCGAACTCGCCGATTTCCTCGGCGACGCCGACGTCGTCGTCGACTTCTCGACGCCGGCCGCTGCGCCGGACAACGTGCGCGCCTGCCTGGACGCCGGCGTGCACGCCGTCGTGGGCACGACCGGCTTCGACCTGGCGCCGCTCCGCGAGGCCGCCCAGGGGGCGCAGGCGAACGTGCTCGTCGCCCCGAACTTCGCGATCGGCGCGGTGCTCATGATGCGCTTTGCGGCCGAGGCGGCCAAGCACATGCCGGAGGTCGAGATCGTCGAGCTTCACCACGATCGCAAGCTCGACGCCCCCTCGGGCACGGCGAAGCGCACGGCCGAGCTGATCAGCGCCGCCGGCGGCAACGTGCACGAGCCGATCCACTCGGTGCGGCTGCCGGGGCTCGTCGCCCACCAGGAGGTGATCCTCGGCGGGGAGGGGCAGACGCTCACGATCCGCCACGACTCGATCGATCGGCGCTCGTTCATGCCGGGCGTGTTGCTCGCGGTGCGCCGGGTGGGCGAGCTCGAGGACCGCTTCGTGGTGGGCTTGGAGAACGTCCTCTGAGCGCAGCCGGATGATGGGGGATAATCGACAGGTGCGCGAGATCTCCGGTGTGATCACGGCGATGGTGACGCCCTTCGGGGCCGACGACGCTGTCGACCTCGAGGCGGCCCGGGCGCTGGCGCGTTACCTCGTCGAGCACGGCTCGCACGGGCTCGTCGTTGCGGGCACGACCGGCGAGTCGCCGACGCTCGCCGACGACGAGAAGATCGCGCTGCTCGAAGTCGTGCTCGAGGAGGTCGGCGACGAGGCGACGGTGATCTTTGGGAGCGGCTCCAACGACACCGCCCACACCGTCGAGCTCACCGAGCGCGCCCGCGATGCCGGCGCCCACGGCGTGCTCGTGGTCACCCCGTACTACAACAAGCCCAACGAGCGCGGCCTGCGCGCCCACTTCGCGGCCGCCGCCGAGGCCGCCGGGTCGCTGCCCGTCGTCCTCTACAACATCCCCTCGCGCACGGTGATCAACGTCCCGCCGGCGCTGCTCGCCGAGCTGGCCGCCGAGATCCCGAACGTGGTCGCGGTCAAGCAGGCGAACAACGAGGAGGTCCAGCCGATCGACGGGCTCGCGCTCCTGGCCGGCAACGACGACGTTTTCCTGCGCTGCCTCGAGGCCGGCGGCCAGGGCGGCATCCTGGTCGCCTCGCACGTCGTCGGCGACGAGATGCGCGCCGTCTACGACGCGGCCGTCGCGGGCGAATGGGAGCGGGCGCGCGAGCTCGACGCCGCGCTGCGCGACGTCTACGCTGCGCTTACCGTGACGACTAACCCGATCCCGGTGAAGGCGGCGCTGGAGCTGACCGGCGTGTTGTCCGACGGCCGCTTGCGCCTGCCGATGGTGCCCGCGACCGAGGAGGAGCGGGCGCGCATCCGCGAGGCGCTGGCTGCACACGGAGCTTTGGCGACGGGGAAGGCGTGAG
>DATCLC010000033.1:0-5361 GCA_036564135.1 Solirubrobacterales bacterium | reverse complement strand
GTCGAGCGGCCCTCATGCGGGTCGGTCGTGAAGCCCACCTGGTTGTTGGTGATGATGTGGATCGTGCCGCCGGTCGAGTAGCCCTCGATCGACTGCAGGTTGAGCGTCTCGGCGACCACGCCCTGCCCCGGGAACGCCGCGTCCCCGTGGAGCAGGAGCGGCACGGCGCTCTTCGGGTCGTGGTGCAGCTTCGGCCCGGAGTGCTCGGTCTGCGAGGCGCGCGCCGCGCCCGTGACCACCGGGTCCACGTACTCGAGGTGCGACGGGTTCGGGTAGAGCCGGATCCGGATCTCGTCGCCGCTCTCGGTGGTGATGAGGTTCTCGGCGCCGTAGTGGTACTTCACATCGCCAGTGCCCGAGTGGGGGATCGCGGCGATCGCCTTCACGCGGTGGATGTCCTTCGCGCCCTCGAACTCGGCCATGATCGACTCCGGCGAGCGGCCGAGGTTGTGCGCGAGCACGCTCAGCCGGCCGCGGTGCGCCATGCCGATCACGACCTCCTCGGCGCCGCTCAACGCGGCGGTGCGGACGAGCTCGTCGATCATCGGGACCACGACGTCGAGGCCCTCGATCGAGAACATCTTCTGGCCGAGGTAGGTCTTCTGCAGGAAGCGCTCGAAGTGGAAGACCTCGGTCAGGCGGGAGAGCAGCCTGCGCTTCTCCTCGTCGGTCAGCGGCTTGCGGTGCGCGCCGGTCTCGATCATGTCGCGCAGCCAGACGCGCTGCTGGTGCGAGGAGAGGTGCTCGATCTGGTACGCGATCGTGCCGCAGTAGGCCTCGCGCATGCGCGGGAGCGCCTCGAGCAGGGTCTCGCCCTCGACCCCGATCCGCAGGATCGAGGCCGGGATCCGCGACATGAGCTCGGGCGTCAGGTTCAGGTTCTCGGGCTCGAGCGCGGGGTCGCCCTTGGGCTCGTCGGCGAGCGGGTTGACGTGCGCCGCCAGGTGCCCGTGGGTGCGGTACGCCTTGAGCAGCGAGGTCGCGGCCTGCACCGCCTGCAGCAGCTCTCGGTCGGGCTCGGCCTGCACGACCGCGCCGCTCGGGGCGTCGGCCGGGGTCGAGCCGGACAGGGGCGGCGCCGACGCCGAGGCCGGATGCGCGTTGGTGACCGGGCGCTCGGAGACGCCCAGCGCGCGGGCTACCTCCTCGTAGAACTCGTCATCGCCCTGGAGGAGCTGGTCGATCCGCCGCAGGAACGAGCCTGACTCGGCGCCCTGGATGATCCGGTGGTCGTAGGTGGACGTCATCGTCGTCACCTTCGAGATGCCGAGCATCCGGATCTTCTCGGCGGGCGCGTGGGCCCATTCGGGCGGGTAGGCGATCGAGCCGACGGCGACGATCGTCCCCTGGCCGGCGAGCAGCCGCGGAACCGAGGCGACCGTGCCCAGCCCGCCCGGGTTGGTGAGCGTGATGTTCGTCCCCTGGAAGTCGTCGGCGGAGAGCTTGTTCTCGCGCGTCTTCGCGATCAGCTCCTCGTAGCGCTTGTGGAAGGCGGCGAAGTCCATCTGGTCCGCGCCCTTGATGCAGGGCACGAGCAGCGAGCGGGAGCCGTCCTTGCGCTCCACGTCCACGGCGATGCCGAGGTTCACGCCGGCGTCGACGGTGACGTGCGGCTTGCCGTCGACCTCGCTGTAGGTGCGAGTCATGACCGGCCACTCCTTGGCCGCCTTCACGATCGCCCAGGCGATCAGGTGCGTGAACGAGACCTTGAGCCCGCGCGCCGAGAGCTCGTTGTTGAGCGCCTTGCGCTTGGCGTCGAGCGTGTCGACCGGCAGCGTGCGGAACGAGGTCGCCGTCGGCATCTGCCGGCTCTCGTTCATCGCCTGCGCGAGCATCGCGGCGGGGCCGCGCAGCGGCTTGGTTTCGCCGGCCGAGACCGCCGGGCCGGCGCCGTTCGACTCGGCCGCCGCGAGCACGTCCGCCTTGACGACCTTGCCGCCCGGGCCGCTGCCCTTCACCGTGCCCAGGTCGATCCCGGCCGCAGCCGCGGCGCGCCGGGCGATGGGAGAGGCGCGGTGTGCGTCACCGCCGGTCGCGGGCTGCTGGGCCTGCTGCGCCTGCTCGGCGGGCGCCGCGGACTGCTGCGCCGCAGTCGTGGCGGCGGCAGGCGCCTCGCCGACCGCGAGCTCGGCGAGCGGCTGCCCGACGGCGACGACGTCGTCGGGCTGGGCCAGAAGCTTCGTGATCGTGCCCGACGCGGGCGCGGGCACCTCCGCGTCGATCTTGTCGGTCGAGACCTCGACGACCGTGTCGCCCTCGGCGACGGAGTCGCCCTCGGCGACGTGCCACTCGAGGATCGTGCCCTCGGTGACCGACTCGCCCATTTCGGGCATCGCGATCTCGATCGTCTCGCCCGGCTCGCCGCCATCGCCGCTCGCGTCCTCGTCCGCGTGGGGCGTCTCGATCTGGCCGGGCTGCGAGGTCTCCGAGGGGGCCGACTGGTCGCCGATGTCGGCGTCGCCCTCACCGCCCGCCTCGACGAAGGCGGTGTCCTTGCTCTCGTCGGCCTGCTCCTGCACCGGCGCGTCACCGGCGCCGTCGCTCGTCGCCGCGCCCTGCGGGTCGATGCGGGCGAGCGCTTGGCCGACCTTCACCGTGTCGTCGGGCTGGGCGAGGATCTCGGTGACGACGCCCGACGCGGGGGCCGGGACCTCCGCGTCTATCTTGTCGGTCGAGACCTCGACGAGCGTGTCGCCCTCGTTGATGCTCTCGCCCTCGGCGACGTGCCATTCGAGGACCGTCCCTTCGGTGACGGATTCCCCCATTTGGGGCATTTGCACTTCGACAATGCCCTCGTCAGTCATCGATCAGCACCCGCCGTTCACAGCTATCGAGCTGAGTGTATGACTTGCACGATTTCCGCGCTCCGCGCGTCACTTCTCGCACGCTCCTCTTCATTTCCGGGCAGTTCACAGACCTCCGCGGACCCAGCGGCGCCGTTGCCCTTCGCGCTTACCCCAGGCGGGCGACGAGCCGGGCGGCGCTCGCCGGGGCGCCGGTCGCATCGATCCGCAGCAGCTCGCGCGCGGGCGCGGTGTGCCCGCACCACGAGCAGGTAATCGGCTGGGCGGCCCCCACCGCGGGGCGCGAAGGCAGAGGCAGGTCGCACTCCGGGCAGACCATCGTGCCCCGCGCGATCACCTGGACGCCGTCGCGCAGGAGGCGATGCTCGAGGTGGCTCTCGGCGCCGCCAAGGTTCCCCGACGAGACCCGGTCTGAGCCGGGGTCGCCTGGGTCCTGCGTGATGCGGAAAGACACTGGCGCGTTCCTTCGCTTCGCCCTATACAGGGAGTGTAGGGTCAGCGCAGGCACCGGGTAAGGGCAAGCGGCTTCAGACCGAGGAGGAGAGCGTTGAGCTACTTCGTGACCGGCGCGACGGGATTCATCGGGCGCAACCTCGTCGAGCTGCTGCTGCGCCGTGAGGGCACGATCTACGTGCTCGTCCGCGAGGGCTCGCGCGGCCGGCTGGAGGAGCTCCGCAACCGCTGGGGCGCGGACCCCGACCGCGTCGTCCCGGTCATCGGCGACCTCTCGCAGCCGCGCCTTGGGGTGAGCGACCAGGACGTCGAGCGCTTGCGCGGGCAGATCGACCACCTCTTCCACCTGGCCGCGATCTACGACGTCACTGCGGATGCCGAGACGCAGCGTGTCGCGAACGTCGAGGGCACCCGGCACATGGTCGAGCTCGCCGAGGCGGTCGAGGCGGGCTGCGTGCACATGGTGAGCTCGATCGCCGCCGCCGGCCTCTACGACGGGGTCTGGCGCGAGGACATGTTCGAGGAGGCCCAGAACCTCGACACCAATCCCTACTTCCGCACGAAGCACGAGTCCGAGGCCGTGGTGCGCAACGAGTGCACGCGCCCCTGGCGCGTGTACCGCCCCGGGATCGTCGTCGGCAACTCCGAGACCGGGGAGATGGACAAGGTCGACGGCCCCTACTACTTCTTCAAGCTCATCCGCCGGATTCGCAACGCCGTGCCGCAGTGGGCGCCGATGCTGGGCGTCCAGGGGCGCGAGGTGAACATCGTCCCGGTCGATTTCGTGGTCCGGGCGATGGACCACATCGCGCACACGGAGGGCCTCGACGGGCAGGCGTTCCACCTCACCGACCCGAACCCGCACACCGCGGGCGAGGTCATCGACATCTTCGCCCGCGCCGCGCACGCTCCCGAGACCACCGTGAAGGTGCCGGCGGCGGCGACCGAGGCGCTCGAGCCGGTCCTGCGCGCGGCGATCAGCAGCGTCCCGCTCCTGCGGTTCGCCGCCGAGCGCGTGCTCGCCGACTTCGGGATCCCGCCCGAGGTGCTCGTCTACGTCAACTGGCCGACCAAGTTCGACTCACGCCGCACGCAGGCCGTGCTCGCCGGGACCGATATCTCGGTCCCGCCGCTCGAGGCGTACGCGGGCAAGCTCTGGGACTACTGGGAGCGCCACCTCGACCCGGACCTCTACCGCGACCGCACGCTCGTCGGCGTCGCGCGCGGGCGCCGCGGGGTGATCGGCGGCATCACGGAGATCATCAGCAACCAGATCCCCGACGAGGTCGTGCGCATGGCGCGCAAGCTCCAGGGTTCGACCTCGCTCGAGCAGGCTGTGCGCGGGCGGGTGGTGATGGTCACGGGCGCCTCGTCCGGAATCGGGCGCTCGGCCGCGCTCAAGATCGCGGACGCGGGCGGGATCGTCCTGCTCGTCGCGCGCACGCCGGAGAAGCTCGAGGCGACCAAGGAGCAGATCGAGGCCGGCGGGGGCATTGCGTACATCCACCGCTGCGACCTGGCCGACATGGAGGACATCGACCGGATGGCGACCGAGGCGCTGGAGCAGCACGGACACGTCGACGTGCTGATCAACAACGCCGGGCGCTCGATCCGCCGCTCGATCGCGCTCTCCTACGACCGCTTCCACGACTTCGAGCGCACCATGCAGCTCAACTACTTCGGGGCGGTGCGCCTGATCCTCAAGGTGCTGCCTGTTATGCGCGAGCGGCGCTCGGGGCACATCATCAACATCAGCTCGATCGGCGTGCAGACGAACACGCCGCGGTTCTCGGCGTATGTGGCCTCGAAGGCGGCGCTCGACGCGTTCTCGCGGTGCATTGCGTCGGAGATCTACGACGACAACGTGCACATCACGACCATCCACATGCCGCTCGTGCGCACGCCGATGATCGCGCCGACCAAGATGTACCAGCGCTTCCCGACGATCACGCCCGACGAGGCCGCGGACATGATCTGCGAGGCGATCATGTACAAGCCGAAGCGGATCGCGACCCCGCTCGGCAACCTCGGCCAGATCCTCTACGCGATCAACCCGCGCTCGGTCGACTACATCCTGAACAGCGCCTACCACCTGTTCCCCGAC
>DATCLC010000032.1:0-26081 GCA_036564135.1 Solirubrobacterales bacterium | reverse complement strand
CGGGCGTCGCCTACACCGAGTACCGCGTCAACGGCGGCGACTGGGTGGTCTCGGAGAACACCGAGGGCGACGACCCGTTCGTGACCGAGTTCACGGTCGACGATCCGGGCGCCTACACCGTCGAGTACCGCTCCGCCGACGCCGCGGGCAACGTCGAGGAGGCCAAGTCGGTCTCGTTCGAGATCGAGGAGGAAGAACAGCCGGTCGGCGAGCCCGCGCTCTCGGTCTCCGCAAACCCGAAGAAGAAGACCGTGCGGAGGAAGGCCAAGAGGGTTGGCTTCAACGTGCGCGTCTCCAATACGGGCGACGGCGCTGCGGCCGGGGTGAGGGTCTGTGCCAAGGCACCCAAGAAGAAGATCCGCGTCTTGGGCAAGGCCTGCCAGAGCGTGGGCAAGCTCGCCGCGCAGGCGAAGAGCGCCAAGCTGCGCTTCCAGGTGAAGCCCAAGAAGAAGGCGGCGGGCAAGAAGACGCGGATCAAGTTCGTTGTAACGGCCAAGAACGCCGATCGGGCGGTCGCGACGGTCAATCTCCGCGTGCGTAGGAACTGACCCACCTCCCGCCTCCTGGGCGCCCGTCGCGCCGGTCCGAGCGGCGGGCGCCCAGGACTCCTCCCACCGAGAGATTTTGGAGCGAAGAAGTGTTGACGTTGTGGCAGAGCTTGTGTAAGGATGCGCGTATCGCGGAAAGGTTGTCCCGTATATCGGAACAGCCTTTCCGTTTGATCTGAAGCCAGGAGAGGAGAGAGAGGTGACCAGCGACGCTTGGAGGAGGGCCCTGCATGGCGACGTCGGCGCCTGAGCCATTGCGCGCCGGCGTCGAGGCGCCCGGGCGCCTGCGACAGCCAAAACAGGTCATCGGGGGGGCGGTAATCCTCCTCGTTGCCGGCTGGCTGTTCGCGAAGGCGATTGGTGATTTCGGAGGCTTTTTGGGGGCGACGCTCCTGGGTCTCACGCTGGCCGGCCTGTACTTCGTCGTCGCCAGCGGGTTCACGCTGATCTTCGGGCTGATGCGCACGATCAACATGGCGCACGGCTCGCTGTACCTGCTGGGCGGCTACATCGCGTTCGAGCTGCAGGAGAAGCTGTTCTCCGACGACTCCGGCGGGTTCGAGCTCTCGATCGGCCAGTCGTCCGGCGAGACCCAGTACTCGACGATCGAGTGGCTCGTGCCGCTCGTGATCGCGGCACTCGCGATGGGCGTGCTGGGGGTCCTGATCTACCAGCTGCTGCTCCGTTGGAACCAGGGCCAGGAGCTCCGCCAGGCGCTGATCACGATCGCGATCATCATCATCGCCGGCGATCAGATGCTGGCGCACTTCGGCGGCGTCGCGAAGGACGTCAAGCTGCCGGCGAGCTGGCCGACGAGCGTCGACCTGCCGCTGGTCGGCAGCTTCGGCTTCTTCCGCCTGACGATCGTGCTCGGCTCGGCGCTGCTCGTCGGGCTCCTGCTCTGGTGGATGATCAAGCGCACCCGGTTCGGGTTGATCACGCGCGCCGGCGTCGACGACCGCGACATGGTCGCGGCCCTCGGCATCAACATCCCGCTCGTCTTCGCGGGCGCCTTCTTCATCGGCTCGCTGCTGGCCGGGTTCGGCGGCGTGCTCGGGGGCAGCATGCTCTCGCTGCAGCCGGGCCAGGACTCGGCCTTCCTCCTCAACTCGCTGGTGGTCGTGATCATCGGCGGGATGGGGAGCCTGGGCGGCGCCGCGGTGGGCGCGGTCGCACTCGGCCTCGTGCAGGCCTACGGCGCGTCGTACCTGGTGTTCGGCGGCACCGACCTCACGAACTACTCGATCCTGCTCACGTTCGGGCTGGTCGTCGCGGTGCTCGCCGTCCGTCCCTATGGGCTGTTCGGGAGGCCGGCATGAACATCTCCGTACGCTCGGCGCCGCTGACGCTCCCCGAGAAGATCGGGCTCGGCGTCATTGCCGTGGTCGCGCTGCTGGCGCCGGTCATCTTCTCGAACTTCTTCCTCAGCGCGCTGCTCACCCAGGCGATCTGGCTGGGCCTCGTCGCGCTGAGCCTGATCTTCCTCTCGAGCTACGGGGGGATGGTCTCGCTCGCTCAGGTGGCGATCTTCGGGATCTCCGCTCTCGTGACTGCGAACCTCAGCCAGGCGGAGGGCGGCTTGAGCGTGGCGATCGACCCGTGGCTCGCCGCCATCATCGGCATCATCATCGCTGTAGCGATCTCGCTGGTCTTCGGCGCGATCGCGTCGCGCAGCGAGGGCATCTACTTCCTGATGATCACGCTGGCGTTCGGCGTGATGGTCTATTACTTCTTCGGCCAGGTCACCTCGCTCGCCGGCCACGGGGGCGTCAACAACGTCGCGATCCCGGGGATCGTCGGCGACCGCGTCAACGACCCGGCCTCCTTCTACTACGTGAGCCTCGCGGTCGCGGCCGCCTGTTACTTCGGCCTGCGCTACCTCGGCCGGACGCCGTTCGGGCTCACCCTGCAGGGCATCCGCGACGAGCCGACTCGCATGCGGGCCCTCGGCTACCACGTCGAGGTGCACAGGACGCTTGCCTTCGGCGTGGCGGGCCTGGTGGCCGCGCTCGCCGGCATCCTGTTCGTCTGGTGGGGCCGCCGCATCGGCCCCGGGGCGGTCGAGCTCAACGCGGTCATCGATGTGCTCGTGGTCGCGGTGATCGGCGGCCTCTACCGGCTCCACGGCGCGTGGGTGGGTGCTCTCGCGTTCGTCCTGCTCGACAACTACACGCGCCGCTGGACGCCCGAGCTCGGCACCGTCCTCGGCCCGGAGCGCTTCAACACGCTGCTCGGCCTGATCTTCCTGGCGATCGTGCTCATCTCGCCGGGCGGGCTCGTGGGCGCGTACGAGTCCCTGCGCGACCGGGTTCGGGCCTACTTCTCCCGGCGCCGCGGCGAGACGCAGGACGGCCCTGAACCGGCCCCGGCCCCGGACGGGGCGAGCGGCGCCGCGGCGCCCGCGGACCGGCCGCACGGCCCCGTTGCGGCCCAGGCGGACGTGACTTTCCAACGGTCGAAAGCACAAACGGCAACCCCAGAGATAGGAGGAGAGGAATGAGGGATCGACCACGTCTGTGGCGATGGGGGCGAAGGCTCTCATTGATCCTGCTCGTCCCCGCCCTCGCCCTGCTCATCGCCGCCTGCGGTGGCGATGACGACGGCGATAGCGGCGACGAGGGCGGCGGCGACTCCAGCGAGCCGATCCGGATCGGCTTCCTGTCGACCTGCGAGGGCGCGTTCGGCGCGTTCTACGAGGCGACGGCTGGTGGCTTCAACGTGCCGCTGATCGAGCGCGGCGCGGAGCCGGTGTCCGACACGCCGAGCGACGGCGTCGAGGGCGCGGAGATCGCGGGTCGTCCGGTTGAGGTCGTCGGCTACGGGTGCTCCGACGAGACGCCTGAGGTCGCGGTCAACGAGGCCCGCCGTCTCGTCGAGCAGGAGGGTGCTGACATCCTGATCGGCCCGCTGTCCGGCGACGAGGGCATCGCGATCGCGAACTACGCGAAGGAGCAGCCCGACAAGACGTTCGTCAACGGCGCGGCCGGTGCGCAGGACGCGACCCTGAAGGTCCAGGCGCCGAACTTCTTCCGCTTCCACACCGACGGCGCGCAGTGGTCCGCCGGCGTGGGCGAGTACGCGGTCAAGGAGCTCGGCTGGAAGCGTGCGGCTGTGATCGGCGACGACTACTCGTTCGCCCAGACCTCGGCCGGCGGCTTCATCGCCGACTTCTGCGCGAACGGTGGTCAGGTCGTCAAGCGGATCTGGCCGTCCCTGGGCGAGACCGACTACTCGTCGTTCATCGCGCAGATCCCGGACAACATCGACGGCATCTACACCGCCGTTGGTGGCGAGGGCCTGATCTCGTTCATCAACCAGTACATCGAGCAGAAGGGGCCGATCGAGCCTGACGAGATGATCGGCAACCTCTTCGTCGATGACCCGATCGTCCTCAAGGAGATCGGTGAGGAAGTGATCGGCGTGACGGTGTCCGGCAACACGGCGGCTGACGCCACCGGTCCGGACGTCGAGGAGTACCTCGATCGCCTCTCCGTGTACCCGGAGGTCGCGGAGGCCGGCGCGAGCGTCTTCGTCTACCACTACTACGGTGCGATGGAGGCCGTCGCCAAGGCGATCGAGCAGCTCGACGGCGACATCTCCGACGTGGAGGCGTTCCATGAGGCGCTCGCCAACATGGAGCTGACCGGCCCGGAGGCGCCGTACGGCGACGTCCGTCTCGACGAGAACCGCCAGGCGATCTCGGACAACTACGTCAAGCAGGTCGTCCCCGGTGAGGGCAACAATCCGCCCACCGTCAAGACGATCGCGCGTGTCCCGCAGGTCGACCAGCAGTTCGGCGGTGCGTTCACGCCCGACACTCCGTCTCCGGACCGGAAGAACCCGGAGTGCAAGGACTACGACCTCCCCTGGGAGGGCAAGCTCGAGCCCGTCGACTTCGAGAGCGGCGAGAGCGGCGAGTAGTCGAAGGAGTTCGATGCCTGAGAAGGCAACAGCCGACGCCCGGCCGATCCTCTCTCTGAAGGGGATCGGCCGGCGCTTCGGCGGTCTCGACGCGGTGCGGGGAGTCGACCTCGAGATCAAGCCGGGGGAGCGCCGGGCAATCCTCGGCCCCAACGGCGCGGGGAAGACGACGCTCTTCAACCTGATCTCGGGCGAGTTCCCGCCCACGTCGGGGACCGTTCACCTGTTCGGAGTAGACGTGAGCGAGATGCCCGCTCGCAAGCGGGCCCGCATGGGGCTGGCGCGCACGTTTCAGACGTCGCGCCTGTTCGGTGGGCTCACCGTCGAGGACAACGTGTATCTGGCCGTCCTCGGCGTGCGCGACGGGCACCTGCGCCCGGTGATCAACGGCGAGGACTCGGAGATGCGCGAACGCGCTCGCGAGATCGCGGTCCAGATGGGCCTCGAGGAGGTCCTCGACCGCGAGGTCGCCGAGCTCTCGCACGGCGAGCAGCGCCAGCTCGAGGTGGCGATGGCGCGCGCCACCGAGCCGAAGCTGATGCTCCTCGACGAGCCCGCCGCGGGGCTCTCGCGCACCGAGCGCCAGCGGCTCACCGAGCTTTTGATGGGGCTTCCGTCGGACATCACCCTGGTCCTGATCGAGCACGACATGGACGTCGCCCTGCGGGTCGCCAGCTGGGTGACGATGATGTACGAGGGTCAGGTGATCGCCGAGGGCACGCCCGACGAGATCCGCGCCAACGAGACAGTCCACGACCTTTACCTGGGGCGTCGTCATGCCGCCTGACGCGATCCTCGAAGTCAAGAACCTGAACGCCTACTACGGGCCGGCTCACGTCCTCCAGGACGTGAGCTTCGAGATCGGCTCGGAGCCGACCGCGATCATCGGCCGCAACGGGATGGGCAAGTCGACCCTCTGCCTGTCGATCATGGGCATGCTCCAGAAGGTCGACGGGTCGATTCGCTTCCACGGTGAGGAGCTGCTCGGAAAGCCGCCCTACAAGATCGCGGCCGCCGGGCTCGCGTTCGTGCCGCAGGGCCGGCGTCTGTTCCAGTCGCTGACCGTGGAGGAGCACCTCCGCCTGGTCTCGAACGGTGGCAACGGGAATGGGCGGTGGTCAACAGAGCGGATCTTCGAGCTGTTCCCCCGCCTCGCGGAGCGCAAGCGCAGTGGCGCCATGCAGCTCTCGGGCGGCGAGCAGCAGATGCTCGCGATCGCGCGGTCGCTGTTGCTCGATCCGAAGCTCCTGATCATGGACGAGCCCTCCGAGGGTCTCGCCCCGGCCGTGATCGACGACCTGATCGATGCGATCAGGGGCCTGTCGGCCGAGGGGACCGCGGTGCTGCTCGTCGAGCAGAATCTCTCGGTGGCCACCGAGCTCGCCGACCGTCACCTGGTGATGGTCGCCGGGCAGATCGCCGCCGAGACGACCGCGGAGGAGCTGGAGAACGACCCGGACGCTCAGCGGCGCTACCTGGGCGTCGAACCGCTGGCAGAGGAGGCCTGATGGAAGCGATCGATCCCAAGTCCCGCCCCGTCCAGTCGCTCGACTGGGGCGTCCTCAAGTGGCTCGTGACGCCCGACAACACGGAGGGCGCGACCCTCACGTTCGGAGAGGTCCTGCTGCTCCCCGGCAAGGGGCACGAGCGGCATAACCACCCGGACGCCGAGGAGGTCCTGTACGTGCTCTCCGGCGAGGGCAAGCAGATGCTCGACGACGGCGGGGAGCACTGGTTCGACGTGAAGGCGGGAGACACGATCTACGTGCCGCAGGGCATGTACCACGCCACGATCAACACCGGGTGGCAGCCGATCAGGCTCTTGGCCATCTACAACCCGGGCGGGTCGGAGCGCGTGCTGCGCGACCTGCCCGACTTCCGCGAGGGCGACGGTCCCGAGTGGAAGGTGGAGGCGTGAGTCCCACCGTCCTCCTCATCGGTACGCTCGACACGAAAGGCGAGGAGTACGCGTATTTGCGCGACCGCCTGCGCGAGGCGGGCGTGGACGTGCTGCTCGCCGACGTCGGCACCCGTGAGCCGCCCAGCGTAGAGCCCGACATCACCCGCGAGGAGGTGGGCGCCGCGACCGGGGCGGACCCCGCTGCGCTCGCGGAGGCCGGTGACCGCGGCGCCGCGGTGACCGCGATGGCCGAGGCGGCCGCCGCGTTCACGAAGCGCCTCCACGACGAGGGGCGGATCGACGGCGTGCTCGCCGCCGGCGGATCGGGCAACACTGCGATCGCAACGCGGGCGATGCAGTCGCTCCCGGTGGGGGTGCCGAAGCTGATGGTCTCGACGATGGCCGCGGGCGACGTGCGCGAGTACGTGGGCGCGCGGGACATCACGATGATGCCGTCGGTTACTGACGTCGCCGGGATCAACCAGATCTCCGCGCGCGTGCTCGCCAACGCGGCGGGCGCGATGGCGGGCATGGTGAACGCGAAGCCCGTGGAGCTCACCGAGGAGCGCCCCCTGATCGGCGTGTCGATGTTCGGCGTCACGACGCCGTGCGTGACCGTGGCGCGCGAGGAGCTCGAGAAGCGGGGGTACGAGCCCGTGGTCTTCCACGCGACGGGTGTCGGCGGTCAGTCCCTCGAGTCGCTGATGGAGTCCGGCTTCCTGAAGGCAGCGCTCGACATCACCACGACTGAGCTCTGTGACGATTTGGTGGGCGGCGTGCTGTCCGCCGGCCCCGACCGGCTGGAGATGGCCGGCAAGCTCGGCATCCCGCAGGTGGTTTCGCTGGGCGCGCTGGACATGGTCAACTTCGGCCCGCGCGAGACGGTGCCCGAGCGCTTCGAGGGCCGCAACCTCTACGTCCACAACCCGGTGGTGACGCTGATGCGCACGACTAAGGAGGAGTGCGCGGAACTCGGCCGGCGGATCGCGCGCAAGCTGTCCGCGGCCAAGGGGCCGACCGCGCTCTTCGTGCCGCTCAAGGGCGTCTCGATGATCGATGCGGAGGGGCAGCCCTTCTGGGACCCGGAGGCCGACGCGGCGCTGTTCGAGGAGCTGCGCAAGGGCGTCGGCGACAACGTCGAGCTCATCGAGCTCGACATGCACGTGAACGACCCCGAGTTCGCGCGGGCGATGGTCGCGAAGCTCGATGAATTCATGAAGGAGGGAGCTTGAGGAATGACTGGTGATGAGGCGAGGGCGAAGCTGCGCGCGACGCTCGACGCGGGCGGCGTGATCATCGGCGCCGGGGCCGGTACCGGCTTGTCGGCGAAGTGCGCCGAGGCGGGCGGCACCGACCTGATCATCATCTACAACTCGGGCCGCTACCGGATGGCGGGCCGGGGCTCGCTCGCCGGGCTCCTGCCGTACGGGGACGCGAACGCGATCGTTATGGAGATGGCGGGCGAGGTCCTGCCGATCGTGAAGGACACCCCGGTGCTCGCCGGCGTCTGCGGCACCGACCCCTTCCGCCTCATGCCGAACTTCCTGCGCGAGGTCAAGGAGGCGGGCTTTGCGGGCGTGCAGAACTTCCCGACCGTCGGCCTGATCGACGGCACCTTCCGCCAGAACCTCGAGGAGACCGGCATGGGCTACGACCGCGAGGTCGAGATGATCCGGATCGCGGCGGAGATGGGCCTGCTCACCTGCCCCTATGTGTTTGACGTCGAGTCGGCCGAGGCGATGACGAAGGCGGGTGCCGACGTGCTCGTCCCGCACATGGGCCTCACGACGAAGGGCATGATCGGCGCCGAGACAGCGCTCACCCTCGATGAGTGCGTCGAGCGCATCCAGGCGATGCGCGACGCGGCCGTGAAGATCAACCCCGACATCATCGTCCTCTGCCACGGCGGCCCGCTCGCTGAGCCCGAGGACGCCGCCTACGTCCTGGAGCGCACGACCGGCATCGTCGGCTTCTTCGGCGCCTCGAGCATGGAGCGCCTGCCGACGGAGACCGCGATGATCGAGAACATGAAGCGCTTCAAGGCGCTGCAGCCGAGCTGAACGGCGCCCCCTTCCACCACACCCGCCCCGACGACCGTGCGAAAACGTTGCGGATAGGCAACGGGATCGCACACTCGGCGAGGGTGGCGGAGGCGGGGCCGCACGAGCGAGGCGGATCTGTAACCCGCAGGCCTACGGATCCGCCTCTCATGCGGACGGGCGCGCCTGAGAGGCGGATCTTTCAACCCAGAACTTCCCCATCGAGCCGGCGAAGGCGCCGAGCCTGGCCGCCGGGTAGCGCGCTCAGCCGCCGGGGTAGGCACGGGGCGCCTGCCCATATGGCAAAGACATGCCCACCCGGTGGGCCGATTCGTAACAACATTCACTAACCGGCCCCGATCTGCGGTAGGGTGAACCTCTCTGGGCCTAGGGAGTTGGCCCGCAACGGAGGGAGCGTCCATATGGACAAGCGTGACGTGGCAGGACCCGATGGTGGGGCCGCCACCGACGAAACGCGAACAGGAGGTTCGCGGCCGCGCGTCATCATCGTCGACCCCGATCCGCTCGCGCGGCGGGTGATTCGCGATGCGCTGCAGGAGAGCGACCGGGGCTTCGTGGTCCCGGCGGAGGCAGACAACGAGCGCGAGGCGATCGAGCTCTGTCGCTACTACAAGCCGGAGATCGTCCTGATCGAGCTCGGGCTGGCGAACGGCGATGGTGTCTCGGCGACCCGCAGCATCGCGAAGGAGGTGCCCGACGCGAGGGTGCTGATCTTCTCGCGTGAGGACAGCGAGGAGCAGCAGCTCGAGGCGCTGGCCGCCGGGGCGGTTGGCTTCCTCTCCAAGAGCGCCGAGGTCGACGAGGTCCTGAACGCTCTCGACCGCGTCCTCCAAGGGCAGGCGGTGATCTCGCCGACGACGACGATGTCGCTCATCGAGCGCCTGCGCGTGTTGCCCGAGGGCGGCGCCGGCATGCGGCCGGTGAAGAGCAAGCTCACGCAGCGCGAGTGGGAGATCCTCGACCTGATGAGCCAGGGTATGGACACCCACCAGATGTCGGAGGCCCTGGTCCTCGCCGAGGAGACGATCTACAGCCACGTGAAGAACGTGCTGCGCAAGCTGGGCGTGCACTCGCGCCGCGACGCGATCGAGGTCGCGAAGCAGCTGCGCGACCCCCTCGCGGGGCTGAGCGCTGAGCTCGACACCCCGCCGAACGTGGCTCGCCTGCCGGCGCGGCGCGACCGCGAGGCCCGTCACGACGCGACGGCTCGCCGCCCGGGCCGGCGGCGCGCGAGCTAGCCGGCCGGCGCTCGGGTGCTCAATCGCCGTTGCGGCTGGGGGAACGGCGCCCTCGCAGGCGCAGCTCCTCCGCGAAGGCGATCGCCTCGTCGCGGGTCCGGGTGCCGAGCTTGCGGGCGATGTTCCGCAGGTGCGAGTACACGGTCGTCCTGGCGATTCCGAGTCGCTCGGCGGTCTCGTCCGTGCTGAGGCCCGCGCGCAGCAGATCGAGCACTTGCCATTCGCGGGTCGAGAGCGGTCCCAAAAGCGGCCGCATCCCGCGCCGCGACGCGGTGGCGCGTTGAAAGCGCTTGAGCAGCGTGGCACGCAGGCGAGGGCCGACCACGGCCTCGCCGCGGGCGATCATCCCGATTGCGTCCGCGACCGCGTCCACAGGCTCGGCGGCGCCGACCAGGCCAGCGGCGCCCGCGAGCAGGAGCTCCACGTTGTCCTCGGCCTCGGGGTCGTCGCGGACCACGAGGCAGCCGATCTCGGGCGTCTCCTCACGCAGGCGCGCGAGCACCGTCAGCAGATCAGGGCGTGGAACCCCCGCGCCGATCACGACCACGCCGCCCCCGGCCTCTGCGGCCAGCGCGACGGCCGAGGCGGCGTCCGCGGCCTGTCCCACGACGTCGACGGACTCACGGTCGGCGAGGCCGGCAGAAAGCCGCGCGCGCCGCTTCGCATCCCTCTCGGCGATGACAACCGGCACCTCAGTGTGCCCACTGGCTTTCGTGACCCTCGTGATGTGCGCTCCTTTGGAGTCGGCCGCTTGCGCCGGCCTTCGTTGCGAGCCGCGGGCCTCCACCGCCGCGGACCTACCACATTGCCGACCGGTGCCGGTCGCCGGTGGTCGAGTTTCTCCCTTGCAGGCCCCTCAGAGCTCATCCAAGTTGCACGGGCCGCCGATCGGCATGGTGAGGGCGCTCACCGGGGTACCCAATGATCCGGCACACATTCCCCCTTTCTGCGAGCGCGGCGCGAGGGAGACTCGGGGATATGCCGCAGCCTGTGCGCCGATCGTCGTTGACCGCCGGACCAGTCGCATGACCGAGGTCCTCGCCAAACGGCTCGCGATCGCGGCCGCGGCCGCAACGCCCGTCACGCTCGCGCTCTGTGCCACGGCGTTCGCCGCGGGCGAGCGCGCCCGCGAGGCCATGGCAGCGGGGGCACGCGGCGGACGGGCGGCCGACGCCGGGAGCGCGCTGAACGTGGCGACGGATCTTGGCGCCGTCATCGTGCTCGGCGTGGGGCTCGCGATGGTCGGCCTGGCGCTGGCGATCGTCCCCGGCCTGTGGCGCTCGCGGCGGCATGGCGCCCGCCCTTCCCCCGTGGCGAGCGCCCGGCGCGCGTAGCGCTCTCCGCGCCCCTAGCGGTGCACCCCGCCCCCAAGCGAGCCGGCCGCCCCCAGCGGGGCGGGCGGCTCGTGCGCGCGACTGGGCGCCCGAGCCGCCCGGCCAGGGGTCGCCCCGGCGCCCACAGCGCTCCTGCCGATAGAGCGCTGGGGTGCCGGGGGCGCTGTACCGGACAACCGCTGCGAATTACGAGCAGGACGGGTGCGAACGGCGGCAGGCAGCGCCTGCGACCACCAGGTCGATGGTTCCCCTCGCTACCCGGTAGGCCCGGCTGGGACGGAACGGGCCGGCCAACTCTGCAACGGGGCCGGTACGCATCGTGACCACGCTAAAGCCAGGGGCGCGTCTCGCCGGGGTGCATTTCTGCCTACGGCCACCGGCTCCGCGCTCCTGCGCCAAAGCCGATCACGACGCCGCTTCCGCCGGCAGCTTCGGTCCCGCGAGCGGGTCCCGGAGCTGGCGGGCGCGCTCGACCGCCTCGCGGCGCGAGTGAACCCCGAGCTTGCGCAGGATGTTCTTCACGTGGCTGTAGACGGTCTCCTCGGTCAGCACGAGGGTCTCCGCGATCGCGTGCGTGTCGAACGACTGGCTCAGCAGGTCGAGAATCTCCCACTCGCGCGGCGTGAGCACGCTGCGCACCGGCCGGATGCCGGCACCGCCTTCGGGCAGCATCCGCAGGCGCTGGATGAGCACCATCGTGGTCCTCGGCGGGATCGCGGCCCGGCCGTCGATAACGAGCTCGAGCCCTCTCACGACCTCCTCGATCTGCGCGCTCTTCGGCACGAACCCCGAGGCGCCTGCCGCGAGCGCCGCGAGCTGGACGTCGTCGCGATCCTCGCGCGAGAACATCAGGATCTTCGTGTCCGGCGCAACCTCGCGGATCTTCCGTGCGGCGACGATGCCGTCGAGGCCGTTGCCGAGACTCGTCTCCAGCAGCGCGGCATCGGGCTTGTAGTAGCCGCACAGCTCGACCGCCTCGACGCTGGTTTGGGCTTCCCCGGGGACTGCGTAGTCGTGCTCATCCTGCAAGGCAGCACGAATCACGCGACGCGCGAGCGGATCGGAATCCGCGATCACCACGCGCTTGCGGGCGTCGGACGGCGGTGCGCCGTTCGCCCGTGATCGGTCCCCCCGGTTCGCTGCCGCCTTGTTACTTGGCTGCATGAATCACCTCTCTCAGTTGCATCGCACCGAGACCGCCAGGCCCCCCCGGTTCCGGCTCCCGGAACCCGCGCGGCGTCGGTGGTCGCGGTTGAGGGATCCACGTCTACCCCCCGGTGAGAAGCGGGCGCGAACCCGTTTTTCCACTGAGGGACGCTACCCGGACGCGTACCCAGGGCAAGGGTGAAAACCAACCAACTCGGCCACGTGGTTTCCCGCACCGTGCATAGTGGAATAAAGGGCCTCGGGTCCCCTTGACACGCCCGTTTAGGCTGGGAAGGGGTACTCAATGGCTGAGCATCAGGCGAGGGAAGGCCCGTTGCGCGGAGGGGAGCTCCTGACCGCTGTCTCGAACGCGATGGTGGGTCTGCTCCGCGAGCACTACGGGCGCGGCCCGATGAAGGCCAAGACCTACGTGGTCGATGACCTTTTGATCTGCGTCATGCGCGACGGCCTCACCGCGATCGATGAGACGCTGATCGCGAGCGGCCGAGCCGATCACGTCCTGGAGACCCGGCGCGAGTTCCAAAAGGCCATGCGCGACCGCTACCGCGCGACGATCGAGAGGCTGACCGGCTCGAAGGTCGTGGCTTTCATGAGCGGAGTGCACCTGGACCCCGACATCCTGACCGAGATCTTCGTCCTCGACCCGCCGCTCGATCTCGGCCCCGGCGGGCGGGCGCACGGTGGCGGCCCCGACGAGCCGGGGCCCGCCGAGTGACGCCCGCCAACCGCGGCTATCGGGCCGGCGACGTGACCGCGGGCGCGTCCGCGACCGCCGCGATCAGCCGCGCCGTCCGCGCTGCGATCTGCGACCACCCGTAGGACGCGAGGGCCTCGCGGCGCGCGTTCAGGCCGAGCTGCTCGCGGCGCCCCCGGTCGTTCACAGCCTCGACCAGCGCCTGCTCCAAAGCGTCCGGATCGTCGGGCGGGATCAGCCAGCCGGTGGTGCCGTGCTCGACGATCTGGGCCGGCCCGCCGCGGTTCACCGCGATCGTTGGCAGGGCGCACGCCATCGCCTCGACCAGCACCTGCCCGAACTGCTCGTTCGCGGACGGGTGCACGAGGACGTCGCTCGCGTTCAGGAAGTCGGGCAGGGCGGACTGCTCGTGCCAGCCCGCCAGGAACACGTTGCTCGCGCCGACGCGCCGGATCGTCTCGAGCGGATGCTCGCCCTCCCACTCGCCCGGGTAGCCGCCGACGAGCACCAGCGCGGCCGGCTCGCGGAAGCGCGGCTGCGCGCGGGCGAAGGTCTCGATCAGGAGGCGGAGTCGCTTCACCGCAGTGAAGCGCCCGACATTGAGCAGGGTCACGCCGCGGAGCGAGTCGAGGTCCTCCTCTCTGTACGCGACGCTCCCCGGCGGCTCGCCGGGTGCCCAGCCGCGCGGCTCGCGCACCAGATGCCGGCGCCAATGGGCGGCGCGGTCGATCCGGCGCGGGGCGAAGTCGTCGCTGAACCCGTTCGGGATCACCTCGAAGCGCTCGCGTTCGATCCCCAAGAGCCGCGCGGCGCGCGCGAGCCCCTGCTCGCTGTTCACGATCAACCGCTCGCAGGCCGCTGCCCACTCGCGCATCCGCCGCGCCCACGGCTCCGCGTGGGTCCACCCGGCGGGCGGGCCCGTGTCGATCGCCTCGAGCATGAGCAGCTCGGACCCGTGGATGTGCCCGATGACCGGCACGCCCGGGAAGGCGCGAGCCGCCGCCTCGTTGATCGGGGTCAGATGGTGCAGGTACAGGACGTCCACGCCGTCGCCCGCGGCGCGCTCCAGCTCGCGCCGCCAGGCCTCGACGTGGAGCTCGAACGTCTCGTCGTCGAGCGTCGCGAACACCGGATCCTCGGCGCCCGGCCGGTCCTCGTAGGAGGCGTGCATGGGCGCACCGCCGGGGCCCGGATCCGTCCGCACCGGATCGGGCGAGCGCAGGGCGCGCGTGAAATCGACCGGGAACACGTCGCAATAGCCGAAGAACCTGGTCGCGATCGCGAGCGGGTCGCCGTCGCTGCGCGAGCCGGCGACGAGGGTGACGGGCATCCCCGCGCGGGTCAGCTCGGCGGCCAGGGCGGCACACGCGTGCGCCGAACCGCCGCGCGGATAGAAGTAGAAGCCCATCAACAGGTTCGGCTGTTCGTTAAGGGGCTCCATGGCAAGGAGCGTAACGGCCGCGCTCAGCCAGGCGAGGGTGGCAGCCGTGCCCCGCCCGCGGGTGGCTCAGCGGGGCTCGAACCGCAGGGCGGTGGGTACCGGGCGCCCGCCGACGAGGTGCACGCCGTGCTCCTCGCGAGGGACGTTCACGAGGCGCCCGGAGACGACCAGCGATGCCGATCCGCCGCCGTCCAGGTTGATCGCGTCGGTCGCCCCGAGGGAGAGCATGACGTCGGCCAGCTCGCCCAGCTCAAGGCCGGAGTCGTCGTCGGTGCGCCCGTCGCAGACCGCCGCGATCAGCTCGCGGTCGTTGACGCCGAGGGCGGCGCGCGGGTAGCGCCCCACGGTGATGTCGGAGTCGAACTGGCGGGCGCCCGCGGAGAAGCCCTCGGGATCGACCCCGGCCCGGATCGCCGAGCGCCCGCCCCGCACCAGCAGCGGGCCGGCCTGCAACAGATCGCCCGCGATCGCGGCGGGCAGCTCGGTGCGCGGCCGCAGGGTCACCTCGTCGCCCTCGATGTGGACGCAGGAGCGCAGCCTGTCCCAGGGCGCGTCGAAGGGCTCGGAGGGCAGCGCCCGGCCGTCGATCCACAGATCGCCGAGCGGGACGGAGCGTGCCCGTACGTAGAAGCCCCCGATCAGCGCGTGCTCGGCGCCGGTCTCAGAGCACCAGTCGGCGAGCCTGGCCAGCGGGTCGAGCCGCGCGACGCGGACCCGGAACCGGGATCGCGCGAGGCGCAGGACGTGCAGGGTCGTCGTCACCCCGGGCGCGGGGCTGACCCGCAGCGTCTCGTGCGCGAACGCCCGCGCGGGCGCGGCGGCGGCGACTGGCCCGGGTATCACGGCGCGCATCTAACACGATCCGCCGGAGGGATAGGTGAAAAACCTGGGAATCCGGGGCTCGAAGGGGTACGGTTGGACCCAGCCCGGAGTGCGGTTATCGCCCGCGACGGGGTACTCGGAGGGAGTCGAGAGGGTCATGGCATCGAAGCTGGGCATCACCGTCGCGGTCGTGGCGATCGGTGGGTTGCCGCTGCTTGACGACGTCGTCGAGGGCGAGGCCCCGGGCGCCGTGGACCTCGCGATCGCGGCCGTCGTCGCGGTGATCGCGGCGCTCACGGTGCGGGCCGTCGTCGGCATGGCGCGCTCGCGGGAGCGGGCTCGCGAGCACGCGCGCCACAACGCGGAGGTTCTCGGCACGGTTCAGGCACTCCACACCGATCCCGGCGACCCCGGCGTGATGTCCTCGCTGGTCGAGCACGTCACCCACGCGCTCAGGGCCGATCTGGCCGCCGCGATGATCCTCGACGAGGAGGACCCCACGTACATCAGGTCGATCTCCTCTTACCGCGCGCCCGATGGGTTCGAGGGGATGCGCTGGCCCGCCGACCACGGGTTGAGCGGGCGGGTGATCGCGACCGGGGAGCCGGCAATGGTCGCCGACTACTCGGTGGTCGCCAAGCCCATCCCGATGCCCGAGGATTTCGTTCCCAGGGGGGCGATGGCGGCGCCGATGCAATGGGGCGGGGAGGTGCGCGCGGCCCTGGTCGTGGTGTCGGGCGACGAGCGGCGGCGGTTCAACGATGCCGACCTGAAGATCTTGAGCCGGATGGCCGCCCTCGGCTCGCTCGCGATGGAGCACGCGGAGATGCGCGCGCAGCTGCAGCGCACGCTCCGCGTCGGGGCGCACGCGCTGATCGCGGCGGTGAACGCGCGCGACGAGTACACCGCCGAGCACTCCGAGAGCGTGGTCGCGCTGGCGCGCGCGGTGGGCGAGCAGCTCGGGCTACCCGAGGAACGACGCTCGCGCCTCGAGGCGGCGGCGCGGCTGCACGACGTGGGCAAGCTCGCCATCCCGGACGCGATCCTCAGCAAGCCGGGGCCCCTCGACGAGGAAGAGTGGGCGATCATGCGCCGGCACCCGGACATCGGCGCGGACCTGCTCGAGCACGTCCCGGGCCTCGATGGTCTCGCGCCGATCGTGCGGGCCGAGCACGAGCGCTGGGACGGCCGCGGGTACCCGCGCGGCCTCGCGGGGGAGGAAATCCCGATCGAGGCGCGCATCGTCTTCGCCTGTGACGCGTTCCACGCGATGACCTCCGATCGCCCCTACCGCGCCGCCCTATCGGAGGAGGAGGCGATCGCGGAGCTGCGCGCAAACGCCGGCACGCAGTTCGACGCGCGGGTTGTGGAGGCGCTCCTTGAGCTGGTCGGTGACCGAGCGGTAGCCGTGCACGCGGCGGGGTAAGCGCCGTGCGTGCCCCCTGAGCCCGTCAACGCGCTCACCGCGCGGGCGTTCGGAGCGCTCTCACATCTGCGCGGCCGCCGCTGCTTCCATCCCCACGGCGTGGGGTTTGCGGCCACGCTGGTGCCGCGCCGCGGGACCGCGACCGGCGCCGAGCTCTTCGACTCGGGCCGCGAGCGCCCCGGGCGCGTGCGGCTCTCGCGCTCGCTTGGCCTTCCCGAGATGCTCCCCGACCCGTGCGGGCTCGCCCTGAGGATCGACGACGCTTACGGGCCGGGGCTCCACCAGGACCTCCTGCTCGTGAGCTCGGGCAGCGCGCCGATCGCCCGGCATCTGCTCCTCCCGTCCTGGGGCTTCGGCGAGAGCTGGTACTCGACGCTCCTCCCGTACAACTGTGCCGCCCGCCGGATCGTGGTCGGCGCCCGGCCGGCCGTCGCTCAGCACCGGCTGACCCTGGCCGAACTGACCAGGCGCGACGTCGCGGGCCTCGGCTTCGAGCTCGCGATCGCGACCGCGTCGTCCCCCTGGACCGCAGTCGCCGAGCTGCGTCTGGAGCGGCGCGTGCCGGACGAGGGGATCTGCTTCGACCCCGGGAACACCGGGGGCGGCTTGGAGCTCGCGGGCGCGCTCAACCGCCTGCGTTTGCCCGCGTATCGCGGGAGCCAGCGCGGCCGCGACGCCCGGCCGGACGCCGGCGGGGACGCCGACGAGCCGGACCTGCGCGCGGTGGCGTCGTAACCTCCTTCTGGAGGAGGATCAGTTGCGGTGCCGCGACTCAAGCGGTTGTCGGGGGTTACCGACACCAGAGATGTGAGCGTGTCCGCCTCCAGGCACAAACCCTATTTCCGCGGCCCAGACCCGGAGCGCGCGGTCTTCTACGCGGCCGCGTTCGAGTCGGCGCCGGGCGCGATCGCGCTGCTCGAGGAGGACGGCACCGTCGTCCGCGCGAACCGGGCGCTCGCGGAGCTGCTCGGCAGCACCGAAGCTGAGCTCGTCGACAAGCCCTTGCCCTGGCTGCCGCGTGCCGCGCTCACGGCTGCGCTCGAGCGCGCCGCGCGCACGGAGCGGGGCGGCTGCAGCGCCGAGGCCGATTTCGAGCGCGCGAGCGGCGAGCGGTTCCAAGCCCGCGTGCACATCGATGCGGTCCGCGCCGACGACGGGACGACCCTGGGCGCCGTCGCGCACATCAGCGAGCGGCTCCCGGTGGAGCATGGAGAAGCGGGCGAGCGAGACCCGCTCACGGGGCTGATCACCGAGCGCGAGCTGGAGCGGCGCTTCGCGGCGATGCTCGCGGCTGGCGAGCGGGGCGCGCTTTTGCGCATCGACATCGACGGCTTCTACGCCGTGAACGAGCGCTACGGGCGCGGCGTCGGCGACCAGGTCCTGATCTCGGTGAGCGAGGAGCTGCGCCGCTCCGTACGCCGCTCCGACGAGGTCGCCCGGTTGGCGGGCGACGAGTTCGCGGTCCTGCTGCGCGACGCCGACCGCGCCGGCGCGAAGAAGGTCGGCGGAGCGGTCGTGGCCGCCCTGGCGCGCGTGCGGTACGGGGAGGACCGTTCGCTCTCGGCGACCGTCGGCTACGCGCTCACCGGGGAGGGAGAGAACCGCAGCGGCGAGCTCGCCTCGCTGCTCGCGGAAGCCTCTCGCCAGCTCATCACGGCAGGCGAGCCCCGCGCGCCCGCGGAGGCCAACGGCGCTGGGGCCTGAGCGCTCCGATCAGTCGGTTATGGCGTCCAGGGGGAGCCGCGATGCTGCGCTAGCCTTTCGCGGCCCATGGAGCTGGACGCGACGCAGATCCGGGTGCTCGGCTGCCTGATCGAGAAGCAGCGGACCACGCCCGACCAGTACCCGCTGTCGCTCAACTCGCTGCGCCTCGCCTGCAACCAGGCCACGAACCGCGATCCCGTGGTCGACTACGACGAGGAGACGATCCGCGAGGCCCTGGGCGCGCTCGGCAGGCGCCGGCTCGTGCGCTCGGCTCTCGGCCACGGCTCCCGGACGCTCAAGTACCGCCACCTGCTCGATGATGAGATGAGCCTCTCCGTCCCCGAGCTTGCGGTGCTCGCCGTGCTCATGCTGCGCGGGGCCCAGACGCCCGGCCAGCTCAAGCAGCGCACCGAGCGCCTGCACCGCTTCGCCGACCTCGCGGAGCTGCACGAGACGCTCGAGGGACTGATCGACCGCGACCTCGTGGCGCGCCTGCCCCGCCAGCCGGGGCAGAAGGAGGAGCGCTACCAGCAGCTCCTCGGCGGCGCGGACGGCGCGGACGAGGGGCCGCCCGCGCCGGCGAGCGTCGCGGCTTTCGCGGCCGAGAACGGGCTCGCCGAGCGCGTCGCCGCCCTCGAGCGCGAGGTGGCGGAGCTGCGCGCTCGCCTCGAGCAGCTCAGCACGGGCGCCTCGTAGACCCGGCCGCCGCTCGGTTCACGCATGACCGAGCACCGGGGTCGGGGGATCCCCGGCGCTCGGTCGGTTGGGAGGAGATGATGTGATTGAGGGAAGACCTCTCCGGCGTTACCGCCTGCGGCCGCGCCCTCGGACCTTCACATTCCCCAGATACTCCCGACTAACCCATGCCGTGTTCGATTCGCCGGCGGGGTTGATCTGGGGGTCGGGCGCGTCGTCGTCCTCCACGAGGTACTCGTGCCTGTTCGGGTGCGGAAGTGCGCTGAAGATCCTGGGGAAGTCGATCTCGCCCTTGCCCACCGCCGTCAGGAAGAACGGGCGGTTGGGGTGCGCGACGTCTCCCGGCGTACGCCGGTTCCCGTTCGGATCGAAGCGCAGGTCCTTCACGTGGAAGAGCGGGAACCGGTGCGGCGCCGCCTTCAGGTACTCGTACGGATCCTGGCCGCCGGCGACCACCCAGGCGATGTCCATCTCGAACCAGACGAGCTTCGGATCCGTCTCCTCGAGGAGCACGTTGTAGATCGGCTCGCCGCCGTCGAGGGCGAAGTCGCCCGGGTGGTTGTGGAAGTAGAACGTGATGCCGCGCGCCTTGGCGGCCTCGCCGTAGGTGTTGAACTCCTCGGCCATCGCCCGGTACCCGTCGGCCGTCCGCGGGACGTCGCCCGCCGGGCTCGCGATTCCGACGTACGGGAGCCCGAGCGTCTCGGCCTCGTCGAGCACCTGCTCGAGGTTGTTCCGGAAGGCGTTGTGGCCGCCCGGGACGTGGCTGCCGATCACCTTCAGGCCGAAGTCCTCGGCCAGCTGGCGGAACTCGCTCGGGGTGCGGCCGTCGTACGTGCCGCCGATCTCGACCGTCTTGTAGCCGGCGTCGCTGAGCATCTCGAACGTTCCGTCGAGATCCAGGGCGCCGCCCATCAGGCCGCGGACGGTGAAGAGCTGGATGCCGACGTTCTCCGGCTTGATGTCGCCCTTGTCCGCGTCGTAGGGATGGCCGTGGGGTCCGTGGTCCTTTCCGTGGCCCTTGCCGTGCCCCTTCCCCTTCCCGTGGCCCTGCTTGCCGGGACCCGCGAGTGCGACGTCAAGCGGCGCGAGGGCGCCGAGCGCTGCTGTGCCCGCGGCGGCGCCGATGAAGCGACGCCGGCTGAGCGCAGCCTGCGATTGCCCCGTCTGATCCTCGGTCAGCGGTTCCGAGCTCATATGGCCTCCTCCTTGGCTCGAACTGCGTGTGCAGACCCCCTCGCATGGGTGAGCGGACAGCCGCGTCACCACCGCTGCCTGGGTACCCGGCCTGGTGAGATCCCTAACCACGCGCCCGCCGCCGGGCGGCGGACGGCGCGCGGTTTGCGGGCTTCGCCTAGCGGCGCGCGGCCGCTGAGGTGCGATTGCGGCGGGTGCGCGTGCGGCTCGTCGTGCTTGCCGACCGGCTCCCGGTCGAGCGCGAGCGGGACCGCCGGGAACGGCCGCCGTTGCGCTCGGCCGCGGGGATCTCGGCTCGCACGACGGCCTTGGTGAGCTGCGGGATCAGGCGCTCGAGGTAGCGGGCCATCTTTTCCTCGTCGCGCCTGATCGAGCGCGCGAGCTTGGCGGTCTCGGTGTCGCCGACCGCCTCCGCGAGCGTCTCGATCGCCGTGTAGGTGGCGATCTCCTCGTGCTCGTTCCAGTACTCGGTCTTGGCGTTCTTGAGCAGCTTCTCCTCCTCGCCGGTGCCGCGGAGCATGTGGAGGGGGCCCTTCGCGGTGGCCATCTGGCCCTTCGCGGCCGCGGCGAGCTTGCCGGCGCCGGTGCTGAGCGCCTCGCGCGGGGCGCTCAGCAGGCTGTCGCGCCCGCCGAGCTTCTTGATCCGCCGCTCGAGGCCCTTGGCGTGCTGCTTGGTCTCGCGCAGGTGCTCCTTGAGGCGCTTGTTGTAGGCCTTGCGCGTCTTCGCGTCGGTCATCCCGATGTGCGCCTGGAGGGCCACCTCGAGCTCCTTCTCCTTGGCGTAGGCCTCGTTCAGGTACTGGACGAGCTTGGCCTCGCTGGCCTTCATCTCACTCATCGTTCGGTCTCCTTCGGTTTGGTCGAGGCGACCGTTACCCACGGGGGTCGCGGTTACTCGGCCATCTGCTCGAGGCGATCGGCGAGCCGGTTCATGCCGCGCTCGCGCGCGGCGGTGGCGGCGCCCTTCCAGTCCGTCGGGGAGTCGGGCGGGCGCTCGACGCCGGCATCCTGGAGGGTCGCGATCCGCTTGAAGGCGAGCAGCTCCTCGCGGCTTTCCGTGAGCGTCGTGCGCAGCTTCGGCCGGCTGATCCGCAGGGCGCCGTCGAGCAGTGCCTCGAGCGAGCCGTACTCGCGCAAAAGCTCGGCGGCCGTCTTCTCGCCCACGCCCTTCGCGCCGGGCAGCCCGTCGGACGGATCGCCGCGCAGCGCGATGAAGTCCGGTACGAGCTCGGGCGGGATTCCGTAGCGGCGCCGGACCTCGTCCGGGGTCACCTCCTCCGCGCCGTTGCCGCCGGTGCGCACGTACAGGACGGTCACGTTTTCCGTCGCGCACTGGTACATGTCGCGGTCGCCTGTGAGCACGAGCGCGCGCCCGCCGGCCTCGGCCTCGGCGCGGGCGTAGCTGCCCAGCAGGTCGTCGGCCTCGAGGTTTTCGTGCGTCGCGACGATCCAGTTGAACGCCCCGAAAAAGTCGCGGCAGTCCTCGAACTGGGGCGCGAGCTCCTCGGGCACCTCAGGGCGGTCGGCGTGGTAGCCGGGATACAGCTCGACGCGGTAGTCGGCGGCGTCGGGCCCGAAGCAGAGGACCACCGCGCGCGGCTGGAACTTCTCCACCTCCCGCAGGACGAGGTTCGCCGTGCCGAGCAGCGCGTTGACCGGCTGCCCGTCGGCGCCCGTGATCGTCTTGGGCAGCGCGTAGAACGCCCGGAAGAGCATCGAGGGCGCATCGACGGCAAGCAGCGGCGCGGTCACGGCAGGCACCGTATCGCGTCGTGGCCACTCGCTAGCGACCGGTAGCTGGAGGCTGGCCGCTGGCCGCTGGCCGCTATACAAAAAGGGTCGTGCCCCGACGAGTGAGGCCTTTCAGCCTTGTTCAGACTCGCCGGGGCACGACCGGGGAGGAGAGGTTGTGGTCAGCATGATGACGTCTCCCCCGCAAGAAGTCCAAGACATAGTTCTTTCCACACTTATAAGCTATCGCTATGGAGTTGCGGCAGCTCCGATATCTCGTCGCGCTCGCCGACGAGCGCAACTTCACGCGGGCGGCCCAGCGGGAGCACGTGGCGCAGCCGGCGCTCTCCCAGCAGATCCGCAGGCTCGAGGCCGAGGTGGGCGTGCCGCTCGTCGATCGGACGACGCGGCGCGTTGCGCTCACCGAGGCGGGGGAGATCCTCGTGGAGCGCGCGCGGCGGGCACTCGCCGAGATCCAGGCCGGGGAGGCCGAGCTGCAGGAGCTCGCCGGGATCCGCGCGGGCCGCGTGGCGATCGGCGCGATGCAGACGCTCGGGCCGTTCGACCTGCCGCTGCTGCTCGCGCTCTACCACGCCCGCTACCCGGAGGTGGAGCTGCTCGTGCACGAGGAGCCCAGCGAGGACCTCGCCGAGCGCCTGCGCTCCGACGAGATCGACGTCGCCTTCCTCTCCGTGACCCGGCGCATCAAGGGCGACGGGCTCAAGTTCAAGCGGCTCGCCACGGAGGAGGTCGTGGCTGTCCTGCCGCACGGCCACCCGCTCGCCCACCGCGAGACCGTGAGGCTCGAGGAGCTCGCCGACGAGCGGTTCATCGCGTTCCGCGAGGGCGCGATGCTGCGCACGCTACTCGTCGACGCGGCGCGCGAGGCAGGGTTTGAGCCGCGGGTCGCATTCGAGTCGAACGAGGTGGCCCGGATCCGCCGGATGGTCGCGCGCGGACTGGGCGTGTCGCTTCTGCCCCTCTCCGATGTGGAGGGCTCCAAGCGCGTGCGCTTCGTGCGCCTCACCGAGCCGCCGCTTTCGCGCGACGTGACCCTCGTGTGGCGGGCGGAGCGCCGTCACGGACCCGCGGCCCGCGCCTTCCTGGAGATGGCGCAGGCGGCCGAGGAGCTCGGGACCACGGGGCGGCCTCCGTACTAAACCGTTAACGGGCTCGCATAGCGGGTACTGGGTGCGCTCGATCAGAAAGCTCGCCGGCGTCGGCTGCCCACGGCACGCGGATCTCGGCGGGTCCGGTCCGAACCTTTGAGCGCCTCCTCGAAACCAGCATCGTCTTCCCAGCGGAACTGGGCCGCCCAGCTCGCGCCCTACACCCGGGCTTCCCGCGCGCGCGCGCTGCTCGACCTCGCTACGTCGGTGGTGCCCTACCTGGGACTCCTCGTCGCGATGTACCTGGCGCTCGACGTCTCCTACTGGCTGACGTTGGCGCTGGCGGTCCCGGCCGCGGGCTTTCTGCTGCGCACGTTCATCGTGTTCCACGACTGCACGCACGGCTCGTTCTGGCCCGAGCGTCGGGTGAACAACGCGATCGGCGTCCTCTGCGCGCTCCTCGTGATGCAGCCTTACCGCCGCTGGCGCCACCATCACGCCGTCCATCACGGCAGCGCCGGCGACCTGGACCGGCGCGGCACGGGCGACGTCCACACGCTCACGGCCGCCGAGTATCTGGCCAGCCCCTGGCGGGCTCGCCTCGCCTACCGGCTGTTCCGCAACCCGCTGGTGATGTTCGGGCTCGGGCCGATCTGGGCGCTGGTGCTCCAACCGCGCCTCATCAGTCGCTCCGAGCCCCGCGCGATGCGCCGCAGCGCGCTGCTCACCAACCTCGCCGTGGCCGCGTTCGTGGCGGCGGCGTGCCTGCTGATCGGCTGGCGCGAGTACCTGTTGATCCAGGCGCCGGTCGTCGTCCTGGCGGGGATGGCGGGCGTCTTCCTCTTCTACGTGCAGCACCAGTTCGAGGACGTCTACTGGGAGAGCGGCGAGCGCTGGGACTACGCCGAGGCGGCGCTTAAGGGCAGCTCATACCTGCGCCTGCCCCAGCCCCTGCAGTTCTTCACGGGGAACATCGGGCTGCACCACGTCCATCACCTGAGCACGCGGATCCCCAACTACAACCTCCAGCGCGCCCACGACGAGAACGAGGTCTTCCACGACGTCCCGGTCCTCACCCTGCGCGATGGCCTGCGCTCGCTGCGGCTCAAGGTCTTCGACGAGGAGAGCGGGCGAATGATCGGATGGCGCGAGCTGCGCCGCCACCGGGCGCCGACCGCGGCGCCCGACATCCCGAACGCCTAGGCCCCGGCGGTCAGCGACCGCGCCGCGCGCGCCCGGCCACGAACCCGGCGAGCACCGCGGCCTGGCCGACCGCCGTGATCAGCGCGACCCGCGGGCCGGCGCGCAGGGCAGCGCGCGCGATCGCGAGCCGCTGGCCGCCGCTGGCCAAGCGCGCGTCGTGCTCGCGCAGGCGCGCCGCGGCACGGCCGTAGCGAATCTGCTGGCGCACGAACCCGCGGATGCCGAGGCGCTGCTCGTGGCGGACAACGGCGTACGGCGCGTAGCGCAGCGGCACGCCCGCCGCGCGGATGCGGGCGCACCACTCCCGGTCCTCGCCCGCGGCGTCCGGGAAGGCCTCGTCGAAGGGAAAGCGGCGGATCGTCTCGGCGGCGACGGCGAGGTTGCAGGTGGGCGCGAAGCCGAGGCTCTCGGTCTGCGGGTCGAGGCTCGCGCGCTGCAGCTCCGACGTCGCGAGTTGCGAGGCTTGCGCGAAGGGGTCCCCGGGCCGGGCGTTCACGGTCTCGCCCGCGACGGCGCCCCCGGGCGGGCAGACCGTGGCGAGGAGCTCCGCCCAGCGGGCGTCGGGCAGGCAGTCGTCGTCGGTGAAGCAGACGATCGGGTGGGAGGCGGCGCGCGCGCCGGCGTTGCGGGCGGCCGCGGGCCCCGCACCGGCCGTGCGGAGCAGCCGCGCCCCGGACTCGCCGGCGAGGCGCTCGACATCGGCGCTGGACTGCGGTGAGTCGTCGACGACGATCAGCTCGCAGGGCGCGGTCTGCGCACGCAGTGCCTCGAGACAACGGGCGAGCGCCTCGGGACGCCCGCGGGTGGGCACGACGACGCTGACCGGGGTTACGGGGGATGACATGGGGGTTTGACGATAGATGCGCCCCTAGAATCGACGCACGTGCGGGTCCTGGTCACGAACGACGACGGCATCGGCGCGGAGGGCCTCCACGCTCTGCGTCGCGCGCTCCAGGGGATCGAGGGTCTGGAGGTCGACGTGATCGCCCCCCACATCAACCGCAGCGGGGCCGCGCGCAGCATCACGACGCGCTCGCCGATCTGGGTGGAGGAGATCCAGTTCGACGATGGGCACCGCGGCTTCGCCACCGAGGGGACGCCCGTGGACTGCGTGCGCTTCGCCGACCTGGGCCTGCTCGACAGTCGCCCGGACCTGATCGTCTCCGGGATCAACCACGGTTCGAACCTGGGCGACGACGTCACGTACTCCGGCACGGTCGCCGCCGCGTTCGAGGGCCTCGTCCTGGGCATCCCCGGGATCGCGGTGTCGCAGCAGTGGGCGCCCGGCCACATGGGCTACCACCGGGCGGAGAGCGGCTTCGACTTCCGCGTGTGCGCGCGCTTTGCCGCCGGCCTGGTCGAGGCGGTGATGCGCACCGGACTCCCGGAGGGCATGCTCCTCAACGTGAACTGTCCCGCCGAGCCCCCGAAGGGCGTCGAGGTGACGCGGCTGGGCAAGCGCCTCTACGACGACGAGCTCAAGCTCGTCGCCGAGGACGGGCGCGGGCGGCGCCGCTACGAGATCTACGGCTTTGAGCCCTCGTTCCAGGACGAGGAGGGCACGGACCTGGCGGCCGTCGCGCGCGGGCGGATCTCCTTGACGCCGGTGCACTTCGACCTGACCGATCGCCGCGGCATGGAGCGCCTGCGGGAGTGGGACCTCGACGAGCTGCTCGAGGCCGCGAGCGCGGCGGTCGCGAGCGAGGCGGCGTGAGCACCCCCGCCGAGCGCGTCGCCGAGCTGCGGCGCGAGATCGCCTACCACGACCATCGCTACTACGTGCTCGACGACCCCGTGATCGGGGACGACGAGTACGACGCGCTGCTGAACGAGCTGCGTGAGCTCGAGGAGCAGCACCCCGAGCTGCGCACCCCGGACTCGCCGACGCAG
>DATCLC010000031.1:0-27059 GCA_036564135.1 Solirubrobacterales bacterium | reverse complement strand
GAGATCGCCTACCACGACCATCGCTACTACGTGCTCGACGACCCCGTGATCGGGGACGACGAGTACGACGCGCTGCTGAACGAGCTGCGTGAGCTCGAGGAGCAGCACCCCGAGCTGCGCACCCCGGACTCGCCGACGCAGCGGGTCGGCGGCCAGCCGCTCGACAAGTTCGAGCAGGTCGAGCACCCCGAGCCGATGCTCTCGCTCGCGAACGCCCGCAACGAGGAGGAGCTGCGGGCCTGGGAGGCGCGGATCGCGAACTTCCTGAAGCGCCTGGACATCACGGCCGAGCAGATCAGCTTCGTCACCGAGCCGAAGATCGACGGCCTGGCGATGTCGCTCGTCTACGAGAACGGCAGGTTCGTACGCGGGGCGACGCGCGGCGACGGGCGCATCGGCGAGGACGTCACGGCGAATCTGCGGACGATCCGCTCGATCCCGCTGTCGATCGACGACGCCCCCGAATTCATCGAGGTGCGCGGCGAGGTGTACTTCCCGCGCAAGGGCTTCGAGGAGCTGAACACGCAGCGCGCGGAGGCCGGTGAGCCGGCCTTCGCGAACCCGCGCAACGCCGCGGCCGGGACGATCCGCCAGCTCGACCCGCGGATCGCGGCTGAACGGCCGCTGTCGGTGTGGTGCTACGGGATCGGCGCGCGCCGCGGCGTGGAGCACGCGACGCACTGGGACGAGATCGAGTGGCTGCGCGAGCACGGCTTCAAGGTCGAGCCGCAGATCGAGGTCCACGAGGACATCGACTCGGTCGTCGAGCGCTGCCGCTGGTGGGAGGAGCGCCGCGAGAGCCTCGACTACGAGATCGACGGCGTCGTGATCAAGATCAACGAGCGGCGCCTCTGGCGCGAGCTCGGCGTGGTCGGGCGCGAGCCGCGCTGGGCGATCGCCTGGAAGTTCCCGCCGATCACCGCGACGACCACGCTGCGCAAGGTCGTGTGGAACGTGGGCCGCGTCGGCAACCTGATCCCGTTCGCCGTGCTCGAGCCGGTGCGCGTCGGCGGGGTCACGGTGAGTCAGGCGACCCTGCACAACGAGGAGGACCTGGCCCGCAAGGACGTGCGCGAGGGCGACGAGGTCGTCGTCACGCGCGCGGGTGACGTGATCCCGCAGGTGCTCGCCCCGCTCATCCAGCGCCGCGAGGGCCGCAAGCTGCGCAAGCCGAAGCCGCCCGCCAAGTGCCCGGCGTGCGGGACCGAGACGGTGAAGCCAAAGGACAGCGTCTTCACGATCTGCCCCAACCGGCGCGGCTGCCCCGGCCAGGCGTTCCAGCACCTCAAGCACTTCACCGCCGTCATGGACATCGAGGGCTTCGGGGAGAAGCTCTCCTACCGTTTCCTCGACGAGGGCCTGGTCTCGGACCCCGCGGACGTCTACGACCTCACCCCCGAGCGCCTGCAGGAGCTCGACGGGTTCGGCGAGGTCTCCGCGCGCAACCTGGTCGAGGCGATCGACGCCTCGCGCAAGCAGCCGTTCTCGATCGTGTTGTTCGCGCTCGGCCTGCCGGGCATCGGCTACGTGACGGCGCAGGCGCTCGCCGAGCACTTCGGGACGATCGACGCGCTGATCGCGGCCGATGCGGAGGAGATCGAGAAGGTCGAGGGCGTCGGCCCGATCACGGCCGCCCAGATCCAGGAGGAGCTCGCCGACGAGTCCACGCGCAGCCTGATCGAGCGCCTGCGCGAGCGCGGCCTGCGCTTCGAGCTCGATCCGTCCGAGCGGCGGCAGGAGGGCGGCCCGCTCGAGGGCAAGACGTTCGTCCTCACCGGGACTCTCCCCAACCTCTCGCGCGACCAGGCGACCGCGCTGATCAAGCGCGCCGGCGGCAAGGTGACGAACTCGGTCTCCCGCAAGACCGACTACGTGGTCGCGGGCGACAACCCCGGATCGAAGCTCGCCAAGGCGCAGGAGCTCGGCACCGAGATCCTCGACGAGGACGGGCTGCGCGCGTTGATCGAGGGGTGACCTGCCGCTAGCGGTAGCGCGCGATCGCCGCGGCCATCCGGTCCTGTGCGTAGCGCGCCGCCGTCGTGTTGGCCGCGTGCATGAGGATCGAGAAGGCGACGAGCCCGCCCCTGCCGGCTCGGCAGTAGCCCGAGAGCGCGCTGACCCCGTTGATCGTCCCGGTCTTGCCGCGGCAGCGCTGCTCCGCCGCCGTGCCGCGCATCCGGCTCGCGAGCGTGCCGTCGCGGCCCGCGATCGCGAGCGAGTCGAACCACGTCGGCCAGAGCTCGTCGCGGCGGTGCATCGCCACGAGCAGCTTGCCGACCTGGCGGGCGCTGGCGACGTTGCGCCGTGAGAGGCCCGAGCCGTTCTGCATGCGCACGCCGCTGCCGACCGACCTCGCGAAGCGCTCTGCTCGCGCGGCGCCGCGTCTGGTGGTTGCGCGCTTGCCCCGCTTCGCCCCCAGGCGCTTGAGCAGCATCTCGGCGAAGAAGTTGTTGGAGGGCTTGTTGGTCTCGGCGAGCAGCGCGAGCACGCTCGGCGACTCGACCTCCCCGATCGGCGGTCGTCGGCGCAGGCGGGCGGGGCTGCGGCCGACGGTGACGCGCCCGAACACCTTGACGCCCACGTTGCGCAGCGCCTGCTTCAGGCGCCTGCCCGCGACCAGCGCCGGATCGGACGCGAAGCGCCCGTCGTCGTACCCCGAGTCGAAGGAGAGGCCCGAGAGCGGGCTCAGGTACGGGCCGCCGCTGATCCCAGCCTGGGGCACGAAGCGCTTGCGGTCGAAGATCGTGTCGTCCGCGCGGATGCCGCCGTTGACGCGCCGGATCCCCGCGCGCTTGACCGCCCGCGCCAGGGGCTTGATCGAGGTGTGGGGCAGGCCGTGGCGCGCCGCGAAGGAGCGGTTGGAAAGGGCGGGATCGCCGTCGCCGACCAGGACGATCCGGCCGTCGAGCACGGCGTCGTCCTTGCCGCGGCGCTTGCCGCTCGCCCAGACCCGGGTGCGCAGGTGGTGGTCGGGGCCGAACTTGGCGAGGTAGGCCGCCGTCACAAAGAGCTTCGTGTTCGAGGCGAGGATGCGCCGCTTGCCCGCGTTGTGCGTGAACAGCACGCGCTTGCGCGGGGCGCGGAAATCAGCGACCCAGACGCTGCTCGTGCCGCCGAGCCTCCGCACCTCGCGGCGCAGCCGCTTGCGCAGCTGCTTGCGGGAGAGCGCGCGGCGCGCCGCGCGCTGGGTGCCCGGCTCGGCTACGGCCGTGGGCGCGGCCTCGCCGAAGGGCGCGCGCACGGCGAGCCCCGCCCGCGGCGCGTCCTGGACGGGCGCACCCGCGGACACCGCCCCCGCGCCGAGCGCGAGGACGAGGGCGCCCCCAGCCAGCGCCAAGAGTCTCCTCACGGGGCTTCAGGCTAGCGCGGGTTACCTCTCGAGTGGTGTGTGGTGATAGGCGGCGCCGGGACAGGGCGGCGAAGGCGGGGGAGCGCGAGCCTTGGGTGCGAACTCGCTGCCGCCCCCACGCACGAAATCGCAGTCAAGGCTCCCGGGGAGCCCCAAACTACGAGCTCGCGATGCGGCATGGCGCCGGTAAACGCTCTCCGCCCTGCGATACTGCCGTCATGGGGAAGGTTGTCGAGCTCGACCCCAACGCGGATCCCAAGGCGCGGCGCGCGCGGCGGCGTCGTGACAAGCCGTCGAAGACCGCGCTGGTTTTGGGCGGCGGGGGGCTGACCGGCGGCGTCTATGAGATCGGCGCCCTGCGCGCCCTCGACCTGCTCGCCGTCAACCGCACCGTCAACGACTTCGACGTATACGTGGGGACGAGCGCCGGCGCCTTCATCGCGAGCCTGACCGCGAACGGGGTGACGCCCGAGGAGATGATGCGGGTGCTGAATCGCGAGCTGCGCTCGCCGATCCCCGACATCGACCTCGGCATGCTGCTCAAGCCGAACTACGCGGGGTTCTTGCGCAAGTCGGTGACGCTGCCGTTCAGGCTCGCCGGGCTCCTGCGCGAGCTCGTCGAGAACATCGGCGAGTCGTCGGCGGTCGATCTCGCCACCGGGCTGGCGTCGGCGCTGCCCGCCGGGATGTACCGGGGGACGGGCATCGAGCGCTACGTGCGCGAGGTGCTCTCCGACCCCGACCGCACGGACGATTTCCGCGAGCTCGCCTGCGAGCTCTACATCACGGCTACCGACCTCGACACGACCGAGCGCATCATCCTCGGCGAGGGCGAGTGGGACGACGTCCCCATCTCGCGAGCCGTCGCTGCCTCCGGCGCGCTCCCGTTCGTCTACGAGCCGGTGGAGATCAAGGGGCGCGAGTTCATCGACGGCGGCATCCTCTCGACGACGAACATCGACGTGGCGATCGAGCGCGGCGCCGAGTTCGTGGTCGTGATCAACCCGCTCGTCCCGTACGTCAACAAGTTCGACAAGCGCATCCCGACCATCACGGGGTCGCGCGCCCACCGGGTCTCGGACATGGGCATGGCGGGGATCGGCAACCAGGTCTTCCGGATGATGTCCCACGACCGCCTGCACCGCGCGGTCGAGGACTGGGCGGAGAGCTATCCGGGCGTGGACATCATCCTCATCGAGCCCGAGCTGGACGACGCGCTCATGTTCGGCACCTCGATCCTCGACTACAAGGCGCGCCTCGAGATCGCCAAGCACGGCTTCGAGTCGGTGACGATGAAGCTCGCGCGCGACTACGACCACTACAAGGCCGTGGCCGACCGGCACGGCATCCAGATCTCCGCGCGCCGCGTGCGCCACGTGATGGAGCAGGTCGACCGGGCGGAGGGGACCTCCTCGGCCTGGCGCCGCGTCCTCGAGCAGACGACGAGCGCGCTCCTGCGCAACGCCGGCAGCGGTTAGCCGCTCTCGCGGCGCGCGCGGCCCTCGACGCGTAGATCCTCCGGGACCTCCTCGAGCGACGTCACCGGCGCGACGACCACGTCGTGCACGCGCCAGTCGAGCTTGCGCAGGCGCTCGCCGAGGTCCTCGAGCCGCTGAACCAGCGCCTCCTCGGTGCCCACGGGCACCACCCAGACGTCGCCCGTGATCGTGTGTCCGTGCTCGCGCATCCGCACCGCCGCCTCCGCGATCCACGGCACGGCGGCGATCTCCTCCTTGACCCGCTCCGCGGCCGGGTGCGGCTTCGCCTCGTCGTAGGTGCGCGGCCACTCGTCCATGAGGTCGGAGATCGACTCGCGCAGGTATCGCTGGCCGTCGTGCAGGATGTCCGCCGCGATCACGAGCGCGGCCACGGAGTCGGCCCACCAGAGCCCGAGCCCGATGCCGATCACGCCGGCCGCGGCGGCGCCGGCGGTGAGCCAGTCCGCCCGGTTCATCTTCGCGTCGGCGAAGAGCACCTTGTCGTGCAGCGCCTCGGCGAGTGGGCGCTTCATCCGGCCGAAGATCACCGGGGGGATCCCGGAGTACGCGAGCGCGGCGAGCATCAGCCAGCCGAGCCAGACCTGGATGTCGAGGATCTCCACCATCCCGATCGGTGGGTGGGTGCCGCGCAGGAGCTTCTCGATCGAGTCGATCGCGATGTACGCGCCGAGCGCGAACAGGGCGACGGTCGCGACGGCGTAGGCGACCGTGATCGCTCGGTGGTACCCCCACGGGAAGCGCCCGCTCGGCGCGCGGTGGCGGAACCGGGACGCGATCAGGAACGCGACGGGCGGGAAGAGGGCGAGGATGTCCTCCACCCACGCCGCCTTCATCGCCTGCGACTGGCCGAGCGTGAAGTAAAGGAGGACGATCGCGGTCAGCCAGTAGACCAGCGAGATCCACTCGAGGCGCACCGCCTTGCGGTTGGCCCGATCCTGCTCGGGCGGCAGCTCGTGCCCGGACGGGTACCTCACCGCGCCGCCTCCCGGAAGAGCAGATCCTCCGCCTCCTCGCCGCGGTCGAGCAGGAACTTCTCGAGCTCGACGAGGAAGGCGTTCTCGCCGCTCGGCACCGCCATCGCGTGCTCGTCGTCGCGCAGGATGTAGTCGGTGCGCTCGTACCCGATAGCGGCGATCTCGTAGGTGTCGAGCAGCGCCGCCCCGTCGACCTCCCCGAGCCGGTCGAAGTAGACGGGCTCAGCATCGTCCTCCTCCTGACGCAGGAGCGCGGCCGCCTCGCTGCCCCGCTCGACCCAGATCTCCAGACCGCCGAGCGAGTCGGGAACGTCGGTGCCCGGCGGCACGCCCAGCTCGACCTCGGTGTCCACGTACGGGCGCGTCAGCGCCGCGTGGGTCGCGTACGGCCACGAGCGGGTGAGCCCGCCGATGACGAGATCGAGCTCGAACCCTCGGATCGCCGCGGCGAGCTCCCGCTCGCTGCCCTCGAACCATTCGATGTCCGCGTCGAGGCGCTCCGCGAAGCGGCGCACGAGCTCCGGCTCGACCCCGGCTGGGTCGGCCCCGGGCTCGAGTACGACCCAGGGCTCGTTCTCGACCACGCCCACGCGCAGCGTGCCGCCGCGAACGCGGTCGAGCGTGCCTTCCGGGTCGGCCGGGAAGTCGCAGCCCACCGCACCCGCGGCGGCGAGGCACGCGAGTGCCGAGCACAGGGCTGCCGTGACCTTCGTCGATCGCATGCGGTTCGCCCGGCAACCGCCTACCCCGATGACGGGGACGCACCCCATTCCACGCGCGCGCCTCGGCGGGTAGGCTGCGCGTGATGCGGCGCAACCGAGCCTTGCGGGGCTTGATCGTCCTCGCGATCGTCGTCGGCGCGATCCTCGTCGCGCTCGAGGTTTGGAACGCCGAGAAGCGCAGCGTCGAGCGCGAGAACGATGCGCTGGCCCGACGCGCGGCCGCCGCCGTGGTCCGCGCCGTCGACTTCACGGCCGGCAGCCTGCGTGGCGCCCAGGGCCTCCTCGAATACGACGGCACGATGGGGCGCAACCGGTTCAAGCGGTTCGCCCGTGAGGTGCTGGCGAGCGGCACCATCGAGACGATGGTCTGGGCCCCGCGCGTCGCGGGCCCGCAACGCCGCGACTTCGTGCGCAACCGCCTGAACGGCCGCTCGATCGTCGGCATCGACGAGGAGGGCCCTGGCACCGTCCCGATCGGCAGGAAGGCCGTCTACTACCCGGTCGAGCTCATCCAGCCCGAGAACGACGCGGCCGCGACGTTCATCGGTGTCGACCTGATCTCCGATCCGGCGCGGAGCAGAGCCGCGCTTGAAGCTCGCGACAGCGGCGAGGCGACGGCGACGGCGCCGATCGCCACGGTCCGCACTGGCGAGCTCGGCGTGACCGTGTTCCAGCCGCTCTACCGGCCGAACATGGAACACGACACGCCGATCCAGCGCCGGCGGTCGATCCGCGGGTTCGTCACCGGCACCTTCTACATGCGCGTGCTCGCCCAGCAGGTGACCGACGCGCTCCCCGACGGGGCTGACTTCTCCGTCGCCGACGGCGAGGACGTGCTCTACGACTCGGGGCTGGAGGACAACGAGTACACCAAGCAGGCCGTCGCCGACGTGGTCGGGCGGACGTGGACGGTGCGCGCCGCGGGCTCCGGGGGGCCGTCGCTTGCCGCCGCGCTGGGCATCGGGGTCGGGGGCGTGATCGTCGCCCTGCTGGCGGCGCTCGTCTTCGTGCTGGCGGATCGCCGCGAGGCGCGCCTGGAGGCGCGGCGACGGGGCGCCGAGCTGCGCTCGCGGCGCGACGCCCTGCAGGCGCGCACCGCGGACGTGCTGGAGAGCGGGCTCACCGTACGGGAGCGCATGAGCGCGCTCGCCAACGAGCTGGTGCCCTCGATTGCGGACTTCTGCATCGTCGACGTGGAAGAGAGGGCGCACGGAGGCTGGCGGCGCGCGGGCGCAGCCGCGGCCGATCCGGAGCTGCGCGAGCGGCTCGCGAGCGGCAGACGCGTGGGGGGGATCCCCCTCGGCCCGAACCCCGGCCGCGCCGCCCTGCTTTTCGACTCCGACGCGCGCGCCGCGCTGGTGGCTGGTGACGAGACCGAGGGCCTCGACGAGGTGCCAGTCTCCTCGCTGATCGTCCTGCGCCTGTTCTCGCGCGGCCGGCGGGTGGGCCTCATGCTCCTGGGGCGGATCCGCCGCCAGGGCGTACGCGACTTCACCGCCGACGACATGCAGCAGCTGCGCGAGCTCGGCAACCGGGCCGCGCTGGCGCTGGACTCAGCCCGGCTGTACGAGCGCGAGCGCGGCACGGCAGAGATCCTTCAGAGCCGGCTGCTGCCCGCGCGGCTTCCGCGCCCGCGTGGCATCGAGGCGGCCGCGGTCTACCGGGCGGGCGGTGAAGGCCTGTACGTGGGCGGGGATTTCTACGACCTCTACCCGGTGCCGGAGGGCTGGGTCGCCGTGGTCGGCGACGTGTGCGGCAGCGGCGCCGAGGCGGCGTCGCTGACCTCGTTGCTGCGCCACACCCTGCGGACCGGGTCGCGGCTCTCGCGGCCCGAGCACGCGCTGGCGCTCGTCGACGCGGCGGCCCGCGAGGAGACCGAGGGCCGCACGTTCCTCACCCTCGCCGCCGCCTGGCTCGACGACCCGCCGCCGGGCAGCTCGCTGCACGCGCGCGTGGCCGTCGGCGGTCACCCCGAGCCCCGGCTCGTCAAGCGCGATGGCACCGTGGACCGCATTCCGCCCAACGGCCCCCTGCTCGGCGTCGTCAACGAGTGGTCGATCTCGACGACGGAGGTGACGATCGAGCAGGGGGAGACGCTGTTCCTCTTCACCGATGGGCTTACCGAGGCGCGCCGCAACGGCGAGCTCTACGGCGACGAGCGGCTCGATCTCCGGCTCGCGGGCCTCGCGCACCTGCCGCTGGAGGAGATGCTGAGCGCCCTCGAGGAGGACGTCGTGAGCTTCGCCGACGACGGGGTCGGCGATGACCTCGCGATGCTCGCGCTGCGGCCGCGCAGCGGGCCGCCGCCGCTGCCCAAGGATTAGGTCGGCGAGCCCCCGGGGCGCTGCGGCGTTCCGGCGGCCCGCCCTCTGCCCCTACTTCGCGTAAAGCTCCTCGATCTCGTTCTCGTACTTGTCGGCGACGATGTTTCGCTTGACCTTCAGCGTCGGCGTGAGCTCGCCGCCCTCCTGCGAGAGGTCGCGCGGCAGGACCTTGAACTTCTTCACCTGCTCGACGCGCGCGAACTTCTCGTTGACCTGGTCGAGGTGGGCCTGGATCGAGGCCCGCACCTGCTCGTTGTCCGCGAGCTTGGCCGGGTCGGGATCCAGGTTGTGCTGCTCCGCGAACTTCGCCGACTCCTCGGGATCGAGCGTGAGCAGCGCCACCAGGTACGGACGGCGGTCGCCGATCACGACGCACTGCGAGACCAGCGGGTGCTGCTTGATCTCGGCCTCGAGGTTCGCCGGCGTGATGTTCTTGCCGCCCGCGGTGATGATGATGTCCTTCTTGCGGCCCGTGATCTTCACGAAGCCGTCCTCGTCGATCTCGCCGATGTCGCCCGTGTGGAGCCAGCCGTCGACGAGCGTCTCGCGGGTCGCCTCCTCGTTCTTGTAGTAGCCCTGGAACACGTTCGGGCCCTTGACGAGGATCTCGCCGTCGTCTGCGATCTTGATCTCGACCCCCGGGAACGGCTTGCCGATCGTGCCGAACTTGAAGTCGTCCGGGGTGGCGATCGTCGCCGCCGTCGAGGTCTCGGTCATGCCCCACCCCTCGAGCACGAGGACGCCGGCCGCGTCGAAGAACCGCAGGATGTCCGCGTTGATGGGCGCGGCGCCCGAGATCGCTAGCTTCATGCGCCCGCCGAAGATCGCCCGGATCTTGCTGAGCACGAGCTTGTCGGCGAGCGCGTGCTGGGCGCTTAGGAGCGGGTTGGCGCCGCCCTTGCGCTCGGCCTCGCGGTAACGCTTGCCGACCGAGATCGCCCAGTTGAAGAGCGCCTTCTTGATGCCCCCGGCCTCCTCGGCGTTGGAGGTGGCCGCCGTGTAGATCTTCTCGAAGATACGCGGCACCGACGGGAAGTAGGTCGGCTTCACCTCGGAGAGGTTGGGGACGATCTTGAGCGGGTCGCGCTCCCAGTACGCGAGCGTCGAGCCGGTCTCGAAGTTCGCGAACTGCACGAGCAGCGCGAAAGAGTGCGCGAGCGGCAGGAAGAGGTAGGTGATGTCGTCCTCGCCGCTGCCGAGCACGTCGCGGGCCATGGTCATGTCGATCATCGCTCGGTAGTTGCCGTGCGAGATCACGCATCCCTTGGGCGGCCCGGTCGTCCCCGACGTGTAGATGAAGGTGCAGATGTCGTCCTTGGTGACCGCCTTCCAGCGCGCCTCCCACTCGGACGCATCGCGCCCGGCGCCGCGCTCGATCAGCTCGTCCATGGAGATCGCGCCGCCGCCGCTGCCGGTCATCCGGATCACGTGCTCGAGCTTCGGGCAGTCGTCGCGGACCTTGCGGATCTTGTCGAGCTGGGCGTCGTCCTCCGCAACCACCACGACCGAGTCCGAGTTCTCCAGCACGTACTGGCACTCCTCGGGCGAGTTCGTCTGATAGATCGGGACGACGATCGCGCCGATACTGAGCGCGGCGAAGTCGAAGTACGTCCACTCGGGACGGGTGTTGCCCAGGATCGCGACCTTGTCGCCCTTCTCGATCCCGAGGTCGATGAGGCCGAGGGCGAGTGAGCGCACGATCTCGCCCACCTCGGCGTAGGTCTTCCCGACCCAGTTGCCGTCGTCGTCCTTGTAGAGGACGGCCCGGCGCGCTCCATAGCGCTCAGCGGACTTGGGAAGAAGGTCGGCGACCGTGCTGGAACCCACCCTGCTGGTTGCGGCAACGCTCGCGACGGTTGCGGACTCCATCGCTTGGCTTCCTCTCTCTCGTTATGGGTCTCCTCACCGGCGGCCGTGAGAGGCCGCTCCGTGGGGAGGTATATCAGTCGCGGGGCGCCCGCCCCGCGGGTTCTCGCTTCGTCTCAGGCGGCGGCGGGGCGGCGGCGGTTGGCCTGCTCGTTCGCGTTACGGAGTGAGGTGATGAAGAGGCTCTTGTCGATACGACCGTGGAAGATCGGAACACCCAGCTCGAGACACTTGGAGATCACCTCCTGCCGCTTCATGTTGACCTCGTCGGCAAGCTCGGTGGGCGTCAGGTGATTGGCCACGATATGTCTCCTTGGGTCGAAACCTCTCCCTTTGGAGCAGTCTTACCCCCTCCGGCGGACGTGTCAACCGCAACGAGCGCCTCGAGGGCTTCGCAACGCGCTCAGACCGGGTTCGGGACGGCGATGAACTCGTGCTCGACGCCGAACCGCTCCGCGACCAGCTCGCCCAGACGGCGGATGCCGAGTGTCTCCGTCGCGTAGTGCCCCGCCGCGAAGAAGTGGATCCCGCCCTCGCGCGCGTCGGCCATCACGTGCTCCGCGGGCTCGCCGGTGACGAACGCGTCGAGCCCGAGCGCGACCGCGGCGTGGATCTCCGAGTTCCCGGCGCCGGTGACCACGCCGATCCTGCGCACCCGCCGGGGGCCGAAGTCGAAGTGAAGGGGCTCGCGGTCGGTCACGTCGCGCACGCGGCGCGCGAACTCCGCCGCGTCGACGCCCTTGGGGTGGCTTGCCACGCAGCCGATCGGCGCGCCCTTGACCACGCCGAACGGCTCGTCGGTGGGCTCGAACCCGAGGGCGCGGGCGAGGAGCACGTTGTTGCCGATCTCGCGGTGCGCGTCGAGCGGGAGGTGGTAGCCGGCCACCGAGAGGTCGTTGGTGAGCGCGATCCGCAGGCGCTCCGCCATCGCGGGGGTGAGCGCGCGCGGATGGAAGTCCCAGAACAGGCCGTGGTGCGCGATCACGAGCTGGGCGCCGGCGTCGACCGCGCGCTGCAGCAGCTCGCGGTGCGCCGAGACGCCGCTCGCGATCTTCGTCACCTCCTCGGCGCCCGGGACCTGGAGGCCGTTGGGGCCGTAGTCCGTGAACGAGCCGATCTCGAGCAGCGAGTCACAGAAGTCGATGATCTCGTCGCGCGTCGCCATTGCCGCTCCCCGGTTGCTCTCCCGTAGATTTGTGCCACATGTCCGAGACGCCTGCAGCCGAGCCCGCGGAAGGCGCCGCGGGCGGACGCGACGCCTCCAGCTTCGTCGAGGCGCTGATGGATACCGAGCTCTACTCGATCGGCGCCTTCTTCTGCGACGAGCACCCCGACCTCGTCGACGAGGTCGTGCGCCGCAGCGAGGAGATCGAGGAGGCCGGGCTGGAGGCGTACGCGCGGGCTCGCTCCGAGCCGGTTGAGCAGGCGTTCGAGACGCTGCTGACCGGGCTGGCGGTGCGGTACTACAAGGCGGTAGCCGGTTGAGCCCCTGGGTCCCGCGCGTGCTGCTCGTGCTGGTCGCGGGCGCGGTCATCGGCGCGATCGTCTCGATCTCAGTCGGCGAGGGCGGTCCCCGGGCGATCGAGATCGAGGGCGGCGACGAGGTCATCACCTTCTACGCGGGGATGCCCCAGGAGGGCAGGCGGCTCGGCGAGCCCGAGGCGCCGGTGGAGATCGACGTGTTCACCGATCTGCGCTCGACCGACAGCATGGACTTCCACGCCGAGACCGTCGCGCCGCTGATCGAGGAGTTCGTCCGCCCCGGGGACGCGCTTATCAACCTGCGCCATCGCTCCGTGGGCGGGTCCCCGGTCTCGCTGCCGGCGGTGGCGGCGACGATCGCGGGCGAGCAGGAGCGCCAATGGCAGTTCGCCGACCTCGTGCTGCGCAACCTGGAGCACGCGGGCGCCGCGGCCGACGAGGACTTCCTCCTGGACGTGGCCGACGTGTTGCGCGGCCTGACGCGCGACTTCGAGACCGAGGAGTTCGCCGCCGAGCTGGAGCCCTGCGCGGACGCCGAGGAGGCGACCGAGTGCCCGGCGGCGGAGGTTCCCCGGGCCGACGACGAGCTTGCGACGGAGCTCGAGCTCACGGCCGAGCCGGCGCTCGTGGTCACCGGCCCGGGCGGCAGCGAGACGCTCATGAACTCGCCGTCGCTCGAGGACGCCCGCGCGGCGATCGAGCGCGTCGCCGCGGCGCCCTAGGGCTAGGGCGCCGCGTCGGTGGGCCGGTCGGCGGGCGGGGCGGAGGCCGCGCCGAGCAGCGGGCGCAGCTTGCGCATCAGCACAAGCAGCAGGATGAGCAGCGCCGCGCCGGCCCAGACGATCGGGTCCTCGAGCGAGAGCGTGTCGAGGCGCGAGCCGTAGTAGATGAAGACCGCGGTGATCGGGATGTAGCCGATCGCGGTGGTCCAGGCGAATCGCCAAACCGGGACGCGCGCGGCGCCGGCGACGTAGCTGAAGAGCGAGAAGGGCACGATGGGGACGAGGCGTGCTGCGAGCAGCAGCGTCGCACCGCCGCTGTTGACGACGCGCTCGGCGCGCTCGAAGCGGTCACGGCCGATGAACCGGTGGAGAACGGGGCGGGCCGCCGTGCGGCCGATCCAGTAGGCGAGCATGCCCTGCACTGCCCAGCCCGCCATGACGAGGCCCAGCGCGCCCCAGAAGCCGAAGACGAAGCCGGCCGCGGCGTCGACGATCTCGGCCGGGTACCAGACGAAGGTGTGCGCGAGCAGCAGTCCGTAAAGGATCGCGACCCCCGCGCCGCGGTTGAGCTCGGCGCGCAGCGCGTCGGTGTCGCCGCGCAGAGCGTGCTCGACCGCCTCGCGCAGGGGATCGACGAAGACGACCGCCAGCCCGAGCATCAGGACGCCGACGGCCGTCACCGCGATTCCCGCCCAGGGGATCTCCGGCGGCGCGCCGCCCCCGCCCCTGGTTGGAGGCTCGCTCCGCATCAGGCGGAGTATGCCCGCCGCGGGCGGTGGGCGGTGAGGGTGGGCTTGCCCGGTCTCGGCTACAGCAGGATGATGCTGACCACGATCGCGGCCGCCGTGCCGTACAGCGAGAGGTTCGAGAAGAAGCGCTCCCACACGCCGCGGTAGCGCACGCTCCCCATCAGTACGAGGCCGACGACGTGGGCCAGGTTGATCAGGCCGAACGCGCCCGCGAGCAGCAGGCGGATGGTGTCCTTGTTGACGCCGCCCTCGCGCGTCTCGGAGAGGCCCTCCGAGTCGGCGGAAGCGAGCACCACCAGGACGATCGTACCGACGATCGCGACGACGATTCCGAGCAGGTCCCGCACGGAGAGCGGGGGGAGGTTCCCCGAGCGGGTCTCGATCTCGGCGTCGGGCGGCGGCTGGGCGCGATCGGACGTGTGCGTGCGTTCGTGGTGGCCGTCGGGGAAGATCTCGTAGTGGACGATCGGCACGTCGAAGCGTTGGCTCGCGCGCTCGAACAGGTCACCCTCCAGCCAGCGCGTGCCCTCGTGGTGGGTGACGAGCACGATCTCCTCGGTCGGGGCACGCCGTAGCGCGTCCTCGATCGCGAGCAGGGGGTCGGAGTCGCCGACGAAGCCGCCCGCCTCGATGCCGGTCTCGCGGGCCTCCTCCACCGATTTGGTGAGGCGCTCCTGGGCGAGCTCGCGGCTGCGGTCGATGTTGCCCGACGCGTGCTCGAGCCGCGAGCCGGCGAACGCCGGCGCGACCACCTGCACCTCCGTCGGGCGGCCGTCGCGATGAGCGCTCAGCTCCTCGCGCAACGGCGCCGTGATGTGTTCGTCGGCCGCGACCACGAGGATCCGGAAGGGATCGCCCGGGCCGGGCTTGGGGACTTCTACTACGGGCTTCGCGCCGGCTCCAGATTCCACATCGGAGCGTTACCCAAGGGCCGGGCGCGCAAACGGGCGGGCGATCAGGGAGAAACCTTCGCGGGCCTGCGATAATTGGCGATCGCTCGGGGCGTGGCGCAGCCTGGTAGCGCGCACCGTTCGGGTCGGTGAGGTCCCCGGTTCAAATCCGGGCGCCCCGATGCAGCGAGCCGCGCGAGGCGGCCGCCGAAGTGGCGGACCGGCCTCGCGCGGCTTTCGCGTTTGGGGTCGCTCGCTGCCCGGGGGTCGGGGCGGCGACGAGGGTCGAGCGGCTTGGGCCGCCGCGCCGCACCCCGCCGCTCGGCCCCGGCCGGGTCCCTGAGCGGTCCGTCGCCATCGCCGCTACGCGGTCGCGGGCGGGACGTGGCCGGGGGCGCGGAAGACGTCCTCCGGGTCCCATTTCGCCTTGATCTCGGCGAGCCGGGCGACGCTCTCGGGCGTGAACCCGGCGCGGCCGCGCGGGGTCCCCACCTCGCCCTCGAAGTTGGGGTAGGCGTGCCCGCTCGCGAAGGGCGCGAGCGCGTCGCGGAACGACCGGCCCCAGGCGATCACGCGCTCATCGTCGGCGGGGTCGTCCCACATCATCAGCGGGTGGATGAGGAAGCGCGCGTCGCGGCCGGCGAGGGGACCGCTGCTCTCGTCCGCGTGGGTGACGGCGCCGCCCCAGGCCACGCAGAAGATCTGCGGGGCGCTGCCGGGCGCGTCTGTGGCCCGCTCGTGGATCAGCTCGACGGCGCTCTCCGGCAGGTCGGCGAGGTGCTCGACGGTCCAGTAGTTGCGCATGCCGGGCGGATCGTCCAGCGAGCACTGGAAGTCCACGTACGCCGTCGGGCCGAACGTGTCGAGGCTGGGCCCGCCGAAGTCGAGCTCGCGGATCGGGCGCAGGAGCCGCTCGCCATCGGCGACCGAGCCGCAGTGCATCCCGCCGATCAGGGCGGTCAGCTTGCCACGGAGTTCCTCGGGGATCTCCGGCTCGTCCGGGCCGGTGATGTAGGCGAACGCGAGGCTGAGCTCCTCCGGCGCGTCCGTCATCACCTCGCGCCAGGCGCGGATGACCTCGCGGCCGTGCTCGGCGGGGTGCATCACGATGCCGCCGAACACCTGCGGGCCGACCGGATGCAGGCGGAACTCGAGCGCGGTCACCACGCCGAAGTTGCCGCCGCCGCCGCGCAGCGCCCAGAACAGGTCAGGGTTCTCGTCCCCGCTGGCGCGCACGAGCCGTCCGTCGGCGGTGACGAGCTCGACCGCCTCGAGGTTGTCGCAGGCGAGGCCGTAGCGGCGCTCGAGCCAGCCCGAGCCGCCGCCCAGGGTCAGCCCGGCGACGCCGGTCGTCGAGACGCGCCCGCCGGTGGTGGCGAGGCCGTGCTTTTGCGTCGCGCGGTCGACCTGCCCCCAGGTGGCGCCGCCGCCGACCCGCGCGCGGCGTCCGACGGGATCGACCTCGACCTCCGACATCGGCCGCAAGTCGAGGACGAGGCCGCCGTCGTTCAGCGAGAGCCCGGCAACCGAGTGGCCGCCGGCTCGCACGCTGATCGGAAGGTCGTGCTCCCGGGCGAAGGCGAGCGCGGCGACCACGTCGTCGGGCGCAGCACAGCGAGCCACGGCGAGCGGCCGGCGCTCGATCATCGAGTTGAAGAGCGTGCAGGCGTCCTCGTAGACGTCGCTGCCCGGCTCGTGGACGTCGCCGGCGAGCCGCATGCGCAGCTCATCGAGCGAAGGTGGAGAGAGGATGGGCACTTGAGTGATCTCCCTGAGGTTTGAGTTCCTTTACGTTGCGCCGCGACGGTACGCGCGCAAGGGCGCCCTGACTTCGCCCGGATCGGCCATTCGCGTGGAATGGCCGGATCCGGCCAGGGCCGCGAATCCCTCCGCCGCCCCTTACCGCCGGATCCACGCGGCCGCGCGGCGTCAAAGACGCGCCGGCGCCGCCACCACCCGCTCCTAAAGCAACCCGTGCCTCGCCGCGTAGGCCACCGCGGCGGCGCGGGAGGGGAGGTTGAGCTTCGTGCGCACGTTCGCGATGTGGCGGTGGACGGTGTGGGGGCTCACGATCAGCTCCTCGGCGATCTCGCTGTCGCTCATGCCCTTGGCGACGAGGCGCAGGACCTCGAGCTCGCGTGCGGTGAGCTCGCCGAGGCCGCCGGCCGCGCCGTCGGTTGGCGCGGTACGCGCGATGAGCTCGGCGGCGCGTTCGCTGTCGCGGGTGGCGCCGAGGCGCTCGAAGGTCGCGCGGGCGGCGTCGGCAGCCGCAGCGGCGTGCTCGGCGCGGCCCAGCTCGAGCAGCGCCTCGGCCAGGCCGAGCCGCGCGAGGGCGGCGTCGTAGGGGGCGGCGCCCTCCTCGAAGCAATCGATCGCGTCCTCGTAGCGCTGGCGCGCGAGCTCGTGATCGTCGGCGCCCCTCGCGACGTCGGCCGCCGCCACGAGCGCCCGGGCGCGCAGGTACGGCGTCGAGTAGTGGGCGGCGGCGCGCTCGACGGCGGCGACGGCCTGCCGCGCGGCCTCGGCCTCCCCGCGCGCCGCGCGGGCGCGGGCGAGCAGCTCGAGGGCGGGGAGGCGGTCGAGCAGCGACGAGTCGGGGAGGCGCCGGAGCACGCGCTCGGCCAGCTCGACGGCCTCCACCGCGTCGCCCGAGGCAAGCGCCAGGTTGCCGAGCCCGATCAGGCCCGCGGGGCCCGCCCGCTCGAACAGCTTGCGCGCCTCCTCGGCGCGGCCCTGCCGGGCGCGGAGCTCGGCCAGCCGCACGAGCCCGCCGGCCGCCATGCCGGGCCGCGACGCGTTGAAGTCCTCGACGGCGGCGGTGAGCTCGTCCTCGGCCTCGGACCACTCGCCGCGGGTTGCCAGCACGCGCCCGTAGCTCGTCCTGCACATGCCCATGATCTGCCGGCCGCCCCAGCGCTCCGCGAACCGCCTCATCACGGTGCACCACTCGGCGGCCCGGGCGAAGTCGCCGATGCTCTCCGAGGCCGAGACGACGCAGCACAGCGTCCACGCCGAGGCGAGCGGCGCCTCGATCCGCTCCCCCACGGCGATCGCGGACGCCTCATCCAGCCGCCGCATCCCCTCCTCGAGCTGGCCCGAGCCCACCATCGCGACCCCCTCGAGCGCGAGCCCGACGGCCTCGAGGTCCGGGCTCCCCAGGCGTCGCCCGAGTGTCGCCGCGCGCGCCGCGGCCTCGAGGCAGGCCTCCCGATCCTCGTCCAAATTCAGCGCGAAGTCCGCGTCGGTGAGCGCGAGCCACCCGTGCTCGGCACCCTCCGGCTTGTCGTCGAGGAGCCGGTGCGCGCGCTCGAGCCACCCGCGGGCGAGCGCGATCTCCCCGCGGAACTCCCGGAAGTCGGCGGCGAGCCAGGTAGCGATCCGGCCCGCGGCGACGTCGTCCCCGCGCTCGCGGTAGGCGCGGTAGGCCCGCTCCCGGGCGTCGAAGACCAGGTCCGCGTCGGCCAGCCACCAGGCGGTCCAGCCCAGGCCCTCGAGGGCCTCGGGCGCCTCCGACCGCGCGAGCGCGCGCTCGAAACACTCGCGCGCCGCGCTCCAGTTCCCCGCGGTCAGCTCGTCATTGCCGGCGCGCAGGAGTTCATCGTCGATCCGATCGGACACCTCCATCCGCCGCGGGCGAGCGTACCGCCGCCGGGCGTCACCCGCCAGGGGCGATTACCCCCGGGCGCCGCGGGTACGCGGCGGGCGTGACCAAGGTCCTCTTCATCCCCGTCTCCATCGTCAGCGGCCTACTCGCCGGCCTGATCGGCAAAAAGGCCTTCGAGGCGATCTGGGGGAAGATCGACGACGAGGAGCCGCCGGCGCCCGAGCATCGGGACATCGACCTGCGGCGCATGGCGCTCGCGCTCGTGATCCAGGGCGCGATCTTCACGCTCGTGCGCGGCGCCGTGGACCACGCGATGCGCGTCTGGTTCTACGGCAAGACGCACCGCTGGCCGGGCGAGGAAGAGCCCGAGCCGGCCTGAGCCGGCCGATCCGCGTGAATCCCCACCGGGCGCCTGGGTAGGCGTCCACGAGGACGCCCGGAAGCGGCGTCTCGACCCAACCGAGAGGAGCCCACCCATGGCGGACCTAAGCGGTAAGCGAGTCGCGTTTCTGACCGCAAACGAAGGCGTGGAGCAAGTCGAGCTCGAACGGCCCTGGCAGGCCGCCGAGGAGGCCGGCGCCGAGCTCGAGCTCGTGGCCCCCGCGGCCGGGAAGGTCCAGGCGTTCAACCACCTGGACAAGGCCGACGAGTTCGAGGTCACCAAGCCCCTGAGCGAGGCCGACGCGAACGACTACGACGCGCTGGTGCTCCCGGGCGGCGTCGCCAACCCCGACGCGCTGCGCATGGAGGAGCGGGCGGTGGCGTTCATCCGCGAGTTCTTCGAGCAGGGCAAGCCGGTGGCGGCGATCTGCCACGCCCCGTGGACGCTCGTCGAGGCCGACGTGGTCGAGGGGCGCGAGCTGACCTCCTGGCCCAGCCTTAAGACCGACGTCCGCAACGCGGGCGGCAACTGGGTCGACCGGGAGGTGGTCGTCGACAGCGGTCTCGTCACCTCGCGCAAGCCCGACGACCTCGACGCGTTCTGCGCGAAGATGGTCGAGGAGATCGCCGAGGGCGTGCACGCGGAGCAGCGCGAGAAGACCGTCGCTGGCTAGGAAAACCACCGGTGCTGCCCCCGCTCCGGGGTTTCGTTTTCGCGGGGTGGGGGTAGCCCAGACCTACGGGTCGGTGAGCGGCCCAGTAGTACCAACGCCCCGACTCCAGTCCTGACACGACCAGGCACCCGCCTCACTCGTTACGGACCGGTCAGGACTACCTCAGAGGAGGAACCTCATGCCCGCACGCAACTCCGACGCTGACGCGTCCCCGCAGGGCCTTCGTAAGAGCCGCGACGACTTCGGCCGCGACTCGCTGACCAATCCGGGCTTCGGCTTGCAATCCGAGGAGGTTCTCCTCGCCCGTTACGTCAAGGCGCCCACCCCGGCGCTCGAGAACGAGCTCGTCCAGCGCTTCCTGCCGCTGGCCCGCTCGCTCGCGATGCGCTATCGGGGCGGCGTCGAGCGCACCGAGGACCTCGTGCAGGTCGCGAGCCTCGCGCTCGTCAAGGCGCTTCGCGGCTATGACCCACAGCGCGGCCGCCGGTTCGCCGCCTACGCGGCGCCCACGATCCTCGGCGAGCTGCGCCGCCACTTCCGCGATCACGCCTGGCGCCTGCACATGCCGCGCAGCCTCCAGGAGCGCGCGCTCGAGGTCGAGCGCGCCTCAGCCGCACTCGCCGACGAGTTCGGCCGCTCGCCCACGGTCGGCGAACTCGCCGAGCGCCTCGACCTCGACCAGGAGGACGTCCTGGATGTCCTGCAGGCGCGCGAGTCGCAGCGCACGCTCTCGCTGGACAAGCCGCTACGCGCCGACGAGGCCGACTCGGTCGCCGCTGTCGAGACCATCGGCAACGCCGACGGCGGCTTCGACGCGATCGAGTCGCAGATCGCGGCCGAGACCTGCGCCGACCTCGACGAGCGCGAGCGCACGGTGCTCGCGCTGCGCTTCAACGAGGAGCTCAACCAGTACGAGATCGGCGAGCGCCTCGGGATCTCGCAGATGCAGGTCTCCCGGGTCCTCCGCAGGGCGCTCGCGAAGCTGCTCGAGGCCGTCCAGGGCGACGAATCGCCAGACGGGCGCAAGACCTTCGCGGAGACGCGCCGCGACGCGCGCTTCCCGCACGGCCGGGCGCGCCGCCGCCCGCGCCGCGCGACGCGCGAACACGCCAGCGCCTAACCCTCCGTCCCCGGCGCGCCCGCCGCCGAGCGCGGCCGAATAAGCTGGCCTAAAGCGGAACCCACAGAAACCCAAGGAGCGCATAGATGCCCTACGAGGTACCTGACCTTCCGTATCCCTACGACGCGCTGGAGCCGCATATCGACGAGCAGACGATGCGGATCCACCACGACAAGCACCACCAGGCTTACGTCGACAAGGCCAACGCCGCCCTCGAGGGCACGGAGTGGGCCGACCGCGACGTCGACGAGGTGCTGCGCAACCTGGACAGCCTCCCCGAGGACATCCGCACGGCCGTGCGCAACAACGCCGGCGGCCACTCCAACCACACCTTCTTCTGGCAGATCATGAGCCCGAACGGTGGCGGTGAGCCGAGCGGCGAGCTCGCCGACGCGATCAACGAGAAGTTCGGTTCGTTCGACGCCTTCAAGGAGGAGTTCAAGAACGCCGGCGTGAACCGCTTCGGCTCGGGCTGGGCCTGGCTCGTCTGGGACGGCTCCGGGCTCGCCGTGACCTCCACGCCGAACCAGGACTCCCCGATCTCCGCGGGCCAGACGCCGCTGCTGGGCGTCGACGTCTGGGAGCACGCCTACTACCTGAAGTACCAGAACCGCCGTCCCGACTACCTGGACGCGTTCTGGAACGTCGTCAATTGGGACGAGGTCGCCCGCCGCTACGCCGAGGCGAAGGGCTGAGCTCGCCGCCGGGAAGGCATAGCTGATCCATCCGGGGCGCCCGCGGGGCGCCCCGTTTCGTTGGCGGCGTCGCGGCCTCCCGCTAGGAGGCCACGCGGGTGCCGGCCGCGCGGACCAACTCGGGGAGCTCGCGCAGCGTGGCGCCGTCCTTCGGCGGGATCTGCGCCATCGCGCGCTCGGCCATCGCGGTGATCGTGAGCGATGGGTTCACGCCCGGGTTCGCGGGCACCGCCGACCCGTCGCAGATCAGCATGTTGCGGTAGCCGAAGACGCGGTGCTGCGCGTCGATCACGCCCGTCGAGGGGTCGGCGCCGATTACCGCGCCGCCCAGGATGTGGGCGGTGCTGGGGATGTTGAGGATCGCCTCGGTGATCCCGCTCTGCGCGACGCCGCCCAGGCGCTCGGCGAACCACTCGGCGGCCTGGTTGGCGACGGGGATGAACGTCGGGTTGGGCCGCTCGGGGTCCTGCTCGGTCTGCAGCTTGACTCGCCGCGAGAGGCCAAACCAGCGCCGCTTCGGAACGAGCCGCAGCGCGTTGTCCAGCGACTGCATGACGAGCAGGATCACCGTGCGGCGCGACCAGCCGAAGGGCCACAGGTTGCGCAGGAACTTCAACGGGTGCCGCAGCACCTGCCCGAGCCAGAGCACCGGCCGCGTGAGGCGCGTGCCCTTGCCGGTGAGCAGCGTGAACAGGATGCTCATCGAGTCGCCCCCGCCGCCGTAGGTCACGACCTCGATGTGCGTGTCGGGATCGGGGTAGATGCTCGAGGTGATCGCGACGGTCTTGGTGAAGTCGCGCTCGTCGTTGGGGGCGGTCACCGCGAGGATCGACTCGCTGTTCGTGCGCACCAGGTGCCCGAGGCGGTCGGAGATCCGCGGCAGCGAGCCCGACTGCTTGCAGTCGCGCAGCAGCTTGTTCGTGCCGAGGGGCCCCGCCGCGATCACGATCGCCCGCGCCCGGACCACGCGCCGTTGCTTGCGGAACCAGGCACCGGAGCGCTCGGTGACGAGCTCGTACCCGCCGGCCCCGTCGGGCCCGCCGAGCGGCTTGATGTCGACGACCGTGCGCTCGGACTCGATGCGCACGCCGAGCTTCTCGGCGAACCACAGGTAGTTCTTGCGCAGCGTGTTCTTCGCCCCGTAGCGGCAGCCGACCATGCACTGGCCGCAGCGGATGCACCCCGTCCGGCGCGGCCCCTCGCCCCCGAAGTACGGGTCGTCGACCTCCTCGCCCTCGGGGCCGAAGAAGACCCCCACGCGCGTGTTGGTGAAGGTGTCCGCGACGCCGAGCTCCTCGCCGAACTCGTACAGCAGCTGATCGGCCGGGCCGCGGCCCTCGTAAGTGGTCACGCCGAGCATCCGCTCCGCGGTGTCGTAGTGCTCGGTGAGCTCGCGCTCCCAGTCGTCGACCAGCCCCGCCCACTGCGGATGCTCGAAGAAGGCCGGCCGCGCCCGGTAGAGCGTGTTGGCGTAGCCGAGGCTGCCCCCGCCGACGCCGCTGCCCGAGACGATGAAGACGTCCTTGAAGGGCGTCATGCGGAAGATGCCGCGCAGGCCGAGCTTGGGCATCCAGTAGTAGCGGCGCAGCTGCCACGTGGACTTGGCGAAGTCCTCGTCCTCGTAGCGGCGCCCGCTCTCGATGACGCCCACGGAGTAGCCCTTCTCGGCGAGCCGCAGCGCGGAGACCGAGCCGCCGAAGCCCGAGCCGATGACGACCCAGTCGTAGTCGTAGGGCTGCGCTGACACCGTGTCAGTCACACCGCGACTCTAGCGCGTGAGCGGCGCGAACCCGATCGCTCGCGCGTAGAGGACGTAGAGCCGGAAGCCCGCCGCGAAGCTCTCCGAGCAGGCGTTGTTGAACAGCGTCATCGCCTCGTCGTCGGTGAGCGGCGGAGCCTCCACCGGGCCGTCCTCGAGGTTGATCTGTCTGCGGATCTCCTCGATCGTCGCGAGTTTTTCGGCCTCGTTGCCCTTCACCCAGTCCCGGCACTGCACGAGCGGCGCCACCGAGCCGGCGCGCTCCTGCCCGAGCGGCTTGGCCGCGGCCGCGTCGTCTCCGCCATCGTCCGATCCGCAGGCGCCAAGCGCGAGCGCCATCACCGCGGCGCCCGCCAGCACGAGTGAGGCGGATCTTTCACGTACAGCCGAAAGGATCCGCCTCACATGAGCCGGCGCCCGCATGTGAGGCGGATCTTTGCGGCATAGGGCTAAAGATCCGCCTCGCTCGGGGCGGTGCCTACGGGCGGTTCGCGAATGCTTCGGGCGTCTCGCCCACTGCATCGAGCCTCTCCCGGAGCTCTTGGGCCTCCTCGCTGCGGGCCCACTCGCGCGCGCTGCGGATCCAGGCGCGCTGCTCCCGGCGAGCCTGCGGAGTGTGCGGCTGCGGGGGCATGTCGAACCAGTAGCAGAGCGGGTGATCGTCGCCGCTTTCGCCGCGCGACCACATGGCGCAGTCGAGCAGGACCGCCTCCTTGATCACGTCGCCGAGCCCGATGCTGAGCAGCGGGCTGCAGTCGGTGGGGAGCACGTCGGGGATCAGGCCCGCCCCCGGCCCGGTGACCGTGGCCGAGGTGCCGTCCCAGCCGGTGTTGCTGTACCAGCAGTTCCCGGTGTTGCCCACGAACTCGTCCCACCAGAAGTCGACGCCGTTGGGCAGCGCCTTCGCCTTCCGCGGCCCGGTGACGTTGCCGAACGCCTTCACCTTCTTGGGCCAGCGGAACTTCGGCGGCACCTGGCCCATGCGGTTGTGGTGGTAGCGGTTGCCGCACGAGGTCATCGCAACCAGGAAGCTGATCGTGCCCTCGCACGATGCGCCGGGGTTGATGTCGCCCTCGGGCTGGCCCGCGACGAGGTCCGGCACCGCCATCAGCACGGTTCCGTGGCGCCAGTTGTCGAAGATCCAGTTGTGGTGGACCCGGCCGTTGTTCATGCCCGGCCACACGATCCCCGTGCCGATCGGCATCGGCACCAGCGGCTCGACCGGCGGGTCCGGCCGGTAGAGGTTGAGGTTGTTCGAGTAGATGTAGTTGTGGTCGATGACCATGCTGTCGGCCGGGTAGCCGGGGTGGCCCGGGGCCGACAGGGTGTCGCTCGAGATCCCGGCCGTGTTGCCGTAGATGTGGTTCTGCGTCAGGCGCACGGCGTTGCCCATCGAGCCCGAGTAGCCGAGCGTCGAGCCGCGCAGGTCGCAGCGGCGGATGACCGTGTTGACGCGCGACTCGCCGTAGAAGTCGACGCGCACCTGCTCGCCGGTCTCAGGCGCGGCGCCCGGGTAGACGACCGAGTCGCCCGCGCCCATGCCCTCGCAGTTCTGGACGACGTTGTGGTCGGTCGTGAAGCTCAGGTGCCCGTAGTCGGCGGCCCAGTAGAACTTGACCTTGTCGAGGAGCACGCCGTCGGTCTCCTCGGTGTAGAAGCCGTGCTCGAGCGCGCCGCGCAACAGGAAGTTGCGGCCGACGAACCCGTCCGAACGGTCCGTGCGCAGGACCACGTGCTTGGCGTAGCCGGAGGGCTTCGCCTCCGGGCGCGTCGGGTTCTTGTAACCGAAGCCCGCGTCGATGATCACGTCCTCGGGCTTCGGCCCCGAGCCCTCGATCTGCAGGTTGCAGCGCACGCAGCGCCCGAGCTCCTGCTCGGGGATCCCGTGGCGGTCGCTGCGCGGGAAGGGAAGCGGATCGCCCTTCACCGCGCGCCCCTGCACGTAGACCAGGTTCTGGTCGTTCGGGCAGGTCGCCTGGTACTCGTAGCTGGGCGCGAGCGCCCCGCTCGAGTCCGCCTGCAGCAGCGACGGCGTGCACTTCGGGTCGTTGGTCGGGGCCTTGCGCGAGCGCGGCTCGGTGTAGCGGCCCGGCATGATCACCACCCGGTCGTTGTTGCCGGAGGCGTTCACCGCCGCCTGCACCGAGTGGAACCGGCACATCCTCGCGAGCGCCCGGTTGATCCGCAGCATCCGCTTCGCGCGCTTCGCCGAGTAGCGGATCTTCGGCTGGCTCGGACGCAGGCGGAAGCCCTTCGTGCGCGCCCGGCGGATCGAGCGCTCCGCGAGCCGCAGCGAGCGCCTGCCGTCTTCGCCCTTGCAGACCACCCGGACCTCGCCCGGACCCGCGCCGGTCACGGCGGAGGCCAGGGAACGCGCCTCGGGGACCTTGCCGCCTGCAGGCGGTTTCACGGAGCGGTCGGGCGCAGGATCCGGCCAGTACGACGGCCGCTCCAAGTGAGCCAGGGCCGGCACCGCGAGGGCGCCGGCGGCGATCAGTGCGACGAACGCAGCGACGAGCGAAAAGCGAGCGCTCGAACCTCTCAACTCCCGGACCTTTCTGTCTACCCCACTAACCGCGGCCAACGTATCCGAAGGGGCGTCGGGATGCGCCGGTTGGCCGCCCCCGGGCGCGCAGCGCGCGCGTCTTAACGAGAACTCAAGAAACACCAGCGCCATCCCGCTTGATCAAGCGGTTTCGGAGCTTCGGTTGTCCTTTGACACCTTTTCGCAGCCCTTGGTACGTTCGCCGCGCGGGTCGCCCGGGTGGCCCGTGGTTAGGGGATGAATAGGTGCGGAGCACAGTGAGAGGCTCGGCGGCGTTGGTCCGCATCGGAGCCGTTCTCGCCGTCGCCATCGCGACGGTGGTGCTCGTTGTGCTGCTCGCGCGCGCGGAGGACTCCTACGAGGTCACCGCCGAGCTCGAGAACGCGAGCCAGCTCGTCACCGGCAACGAGGTCGTGATCGGCGGCCTCGGCGCCGGCACCATCACCGACATCAAGCTCGCCCCCGACGGCGGCGCCGAGGTCACCTTCACCGTCGACGAGCGCTTCGCCCCGCTGCGCCGCGGCACGGTGGCCACCGTCCGCCAGGGCTCGCTGTCGTCGATCGCGGGCCGCCAGCTCGAGCTCACCCTCCCGCCCGCGAACCGGGCTGGCGAGGAGATCCCCGACGGCGGCCGCCTCACCCGCGCGGAGACGGTCTCCACGGTCGACCTCGACCAGCTCTTCAACACGCTCGACGACGAGACCGTGCGCGACTTCAAGCGCACCGTGCGCGGCTTCGCGGCCGCCTATGAGGGCGTGGGCGGGGAGGCCAACGAGGGCTTTCGCTACGCGAACCCCTTCCTCTCCACCTCGCGCCGGGTCTTCGCGGAGCTCTCGCGCGACGAGCACGCGCTCGAGCAGCTGCTCGTCGACTCCGACCGCCTCGCGGGCCTGCTCGCAGAGCGCGAGCGCGACATCTCCGCGCTGGTCGGCGCCTCCAGCGAGGCCCTGGGCGCGCTCGCTGCGGAGCGCGCGCGGATCACCCGCGCGGTCCGCGGCCTGCCCGCCTTCCTGCGCGAGGCGAACACCACCTTCGTCAACCTGCGCTCGGCGCTCGACGACGTCGACCCCCTGGTCGAGGCCTCAAGGCCGGTCGCCGCCCGACTCGGCCCCTTCTTCGCGGAGCTGCGGGCGGCCTCCGCCGACGCCGTCCCCGCCCTCAGGGACCTGGCCCGCACCGTGCGCCGCCCCGGCGCGGCCAACGACCTGGCCGAGCTCGCCCGCCTGCAGCCCGCCCTCGCCCGCGCGGCGGTCGGCTCCGGCGCCCCCGACTGCGGCGCCGACCCGCGCACCGACTACGAGAACGCCGCCGACCAGGACTTCCGCCAGGGCGCCCTGGGCGAGGCCACCTGCGCGCTTCGCAACTCGCTGCCCCAGCTCTCCCACCTGCGCGCCTATACGCCCGAGCTGGTCGGGTGGTTCGACGACTTCTCCAAGTCGGGGCTCACCGATGCGAGCGGCGCCCTCGGCCGCGTGGCGACGACCTTCAACGCGTTCACCCCGTCGGCGTCGGGCCTGGTCGACCTCCTCTCCCCGATCGACCCGGGCTCGATCCTCAAGGGCCTCGGCATCCCCTCCCTCGACATGGGCAACCACCAGCGCTGCCCCGGCTCGCTCGAGCGCGACCCGGGCGACGGCTCGACCCCGTTCACCGACGGCGGCACGCTCAACTGCGACCCGACCCAGGTGCCGACCGGGCCATGAG
>DATCLC010000030.1:0-2378 GCA_036564135.1 Solirubrobacterales bacterium | reverse complement strand
TGCCGCCGGGGCGCGAGATCTGGATCGACGAGTACCGAAGCGTGTGGATGAGCGTCCAGCCCGGCACCGGTAAGGAGGCATGATGGAGGCGCAGACCTTGACCCCAGAGCAGACCCAGGCGCCGTTCCAGCTCAAGCGCCGCCTCGAGCAGCGCGCTGAGCACTTCGCCCGCACGGGCACCTACGTCGAGGAGCTCACCCTGTGGGAGGAGGACCCGATCCGCTTCGAGCTCCTCTACACGAAGCTCAGCCAGGTGGTCGCGAACGCGCACGAGGTGGCGCGCCTGGTCTCCGCCTCGCCGATGACCCGCGAGCTCGGCGAGCTGATCTTCGGCCTCTACACGCCCGAGGGCGACGCGGTCTGCCTCTCGCACGGCCTGATCGTCCACGTGCACACGATCAGCCGGATGATCAAGTGGATGATCGCCAACGACTACGAGGAGAAGATGGGCTTCAAGCCCGGCGATCTCTACTTCAACAACGACCCCCACATCGGCGGCGCGCACGCGCTCGACCAGATGATCGTCACGCCGATCTACGCGGGCGACGAGCTGATCGGCTGGAGCGCGGGGCTCACGCACGTGCCCGAGGTGGGGGCGACCGCGCCGGGCGGGTTCGACTCGTACTTCACGACCCGCTTCCACGAGGGGCTGTACCTGCCGTGCGTGAAGATCGGCGAGAACGACGAGCTGCGCCCGGACATGGAGATCCTCGTGGAGCGCTCGACGCGCACGCCGGTCTACTGGCTCACCGACAACCGCGCCAAGGTGACCGGCGCGCTCATGATCCGCGACGCGGTGCTCGAGCTCGTCGAGGAGTTCGGCCTTGAGTACTTCAAGCGCGCGGGCGAGGAGTTCATCGAGGACTCGCTGCGCGCGGCGAAGCGCAAGATCGCCTCGGTGCTCGCGCCCGGCACCTACCGCGAGGTCGCCTGGCGCGGCAGCCCGATCCCCGGCGAGGAGCGCCTGCTGCACGCGCCGGTCGAGCTCACCGTGCGCGAGGACGGCTCGATCCACCTGAGCTTCGACGGCCTCTCCTCCAACTTCTGGCAGCCCTTCCAGGGGAGCCTCTCGTGCCTGGAGGGCCTCGTCATGAACGGGCTCATCCAGCACGTCCTCTACGACTCCAAGCACAACGAGGGCACGCTGCTCGCGGCGACCATGGAGGTGCCGGTCGGGACCTGCTGCAACCCCGACTCGATCCTCTACCCGACGACGCTGTGGGGGCCCGCGTACGGCGCGGGGCTTGCGGTCGGCCAGGCGCTCTCACGCGCCTACTACGCGGCCGGCTACCGCGAGGAGGTGCACGCGACCAGCGCGCTGTCCTCGGGCTACACGGCGGGCGGCACCGACCAGTACGGGCGCTCGTTCGGCGCGCACAACATGGAGTTCGGCGCGGCCGGGATGCCGGCGACCGCCGTCCACGACGGGCTCGACACCTCGGGCGTTGAGTTCAACCCCGAGGGCGACATGGGAGACGCTGAGATCTGGGAGCAGATGCTGCCCTCGATCTACCTCGCGCGCGAGATGCGGATGGACGGCGGCGGCGCGGGCAAGTTCCGCGGCGGCAACGGCATCCAGTCGGTCTACATGCTGAACAACACCAGCGACATCGAGGTGGGCTCGTTCGGGTCGGTGCCGATCTACCCCTCGCCGGGGCTGATGGGCGGCCTGCCGGCGGCCACGCTGTATATGTGGACCGGCAAGAACACGAACCTCCGCGAGCTGATCGAGGAGGGCAAGCCGCTGCCCGCCGGCGAGGGGCCGGACCCCGCGCACCCCGAGTTCGTGGAGCGCGTCGAGGGCGACTGGCAGGTGCACCACGGCTCGAACAAGGCGACCGAGCCGATGCGACCCTACGACATGTTCACCGCGGTCTCGGGCGACGGCGGCGGCTACGGCGACTCGCTCGACCGCGACCCGCAGCTCGTCGCGCGCGACGTGCGCGAGGGGCGCACCTCGGCGCGGGCGGCGCGCGAGGAGTACTGCGTGGCGCTCACCGAGGACGGCGAGGTGGACACGGAGGGCACCGAGCGGCTGCGCGCCGAGCGCCGCCGCGAGCGGCTGGAACGCGCGCTGCCCGCCGAGGAGTACAAGCGCCGGGCGCGCGAGCGGCTGACAGAGGGCCGCGTGTCCGCGCCCGTGCGCCGCATGTACAACGACCTGCTCGAGAACAACGAGCGCTTCGCGCAGCGGATGCGCGAGTTCTGGGGGCTGCCTGAGGACTTCCTCGTCCCGGGCGGCGACGATCGGGAAGGAGGCCGATGATGAGCGAACACCCCCGCGAGCTGATCCGCGACCTGCTCGACGGGACGATCTCCGACGAGGACCTGCAGGCGATCCAGCGCGCCCCGAAGGACCCGGGCCGCCGGGAGACCGT
>DATCLC010000029.1:0-5722 GCA_036564135.1 Solirubrobacterales bacterium | reverse complement strand
CTACTGGCCCCGGGGCACCGCGGCCGGCGCCCTGGCCAGCGTGGTGATGGGCGGCGCGGCGGTGCTGGCGACACAGTGGGGCAACCTGCGCCCGCTGGGCCTCTGGCCGGGCGTCTGGGGCCTGGCGGTCTCCAGCCTCGCCTACGTGGGTGTCAGCCTGCTCACCCGCCCGGCCGCGGCACGGGCGCGCGACTTCGTGGCGGGCCTGCGCCAGCCGGCCTGATCCGCTCGTGCGGCGACGGCGCAGGCCCGTTGCGGGCCCTCAGGCCAGCAGGCTGCGGGCGATGACCAGTCGCTGGATCTGATTGGTGCCCTCGTAGATCTGGGTGATCTTGGCGTCGCGCATCATGCGCTCCACCGGGTACTCGTTCACGTAGCCGTAGCCGCCCAGCACCTGCACGGCCTCGGTGGTCACCTCCATCGCGGTGTCGGAGGCGAACAGCTTCGCCATCGAGCTGTACATGCCGAGGCGGGGGTCGTCGCGGTCGGCCATCGCGCAGGCCTTGTAGAGCAGCTCGCGGGCGGCGGCCGTCTTCGTCTGCATGTCGGCGAGCTTGAACTGCAGCCCCTGGAACTCGATGATCGGCTTGCCGAAGGCGACGCGCTCCTTGGCGTATTCGACGGCGTAGTCGATCGCGCCCTGCGCGATGCCGACGGCCTGCGCGGCTGCGCCCAGCCGGGTGCGCTCGAGCGTCGCGAGCGCGACGCGCATGCCGAGGCCGACCTCGCCGACGACGTTCTCCTGCGGCACGCGCACGTCCTCGAAGACCGGCTGGCCCGTGGGCGAGCCGTGGATGCCCATCTTGTGCTCGAACTTGGGCACCGAGAAGCCCTCGCGGTCCTTCTCGACGACGAACGCGGTGACCCGCCGCTGCTCGGGGTCGGTCACGGCGAAGACGACGTAGAAGTCCGCGATGCCGGCGTTGGTGATCCAGTTCTTCGTCCCGTTGATCACCCACTCGTCGCCGTCGCGCACGGCGGTCGTGCGCATCGAGGCGGGATCGGAGCCGGCGTCGGGCTCAGAGAGGCAGAAGGCGGGCGACCACTCGCCGGTCGCGCACTTGGGCAGGAACCGCCCCTTGAGCTCCTGCGATCCGAACCGCTGGATGGGCAGCGTGCCGAGCTCCTGGATCATGAGGATCAGCGCGACCGCCGCGGAGGCCTTGGCGAGCTCCTCGACCGCGATGTTCAGCATCAGCGTGCCCGTGCCGGTCCCGCCCCACTCCTCGCTGAACGGCAGCCCGAGGATGTCCTGCTCGGCGAGCAGCTTGCGGATGTCCCACGGGTACTCGTCGGTCCTGTCGATCTCCGCCGCGCGCGGCGCCACCTGTTCCTGGGCGATCCGGCGGACCAGATCGCGGAAGTCCTGAAACTCCTGCGGGATGGAATACAGCTCGCTCATCGAGCGCATCCTTGCAGGCCCAGCCGCCCGGCGGGACGGCTTGGCGCCCGCGCGGCCCCCACCCCGTGATCGACCTTCCTAGTCCCCTGGACCAGAAACCTCGATCACGAGCCCCGTGCGCACGCCGGTGATCGAGCTTTCTGGTCTGACGGACGAGAAAAGTCGATCGCGTCAGCCGTCGGCGGCCGTGGGCTCGGCGGCGCGGGCCGCGGCGGCCACCGGGGCGACCGCGTGGGCGCCGCCGTCGACGTGGATGATCTCGCCGCTGATCGCGCGTGCCAGGTCGGAGAGCAGGAACACCGCGGCGTCGGCGACCGGGGTCGCGTCGTGGCGGTCCCAGCCCAGCGGCGCGGCCTCGTTCCAGTGCTCGACGAGCCCGCCGAAGCCGGGGATGCCGCTTGCCGCCGGCGTCGAGATCGGCCCGGCCGAGATCAGGTTCACGCGCACGCCGTGGGGACCCAAATCCCGCGCCAGGTAGCGCGCGACCGCCTCCAGGCCGGCCTTGGCGACACCCATCCAGTCGTAGGACGGCCAGGCGACCGAAGCGTCGAAGTCCAGCGCGACGATGCTGCCCCCGCCCGGGCCGGAGCCGTTGCGCGCGGCGAATAGCGGCTGGAGCGCCTCGGCAAGCGCCTTGAGCGAGTACGCGCTCGTCTCGAACGCCTTCTTCGCGCTCGCGCGCGGCGCGCCGAGGAAGTTCCCGCCGAGCGCGTCGGCGGGCGCGAACGCGATCGCGTGCACGGCGCCGTCGAGGTGACCCCAACGCTGGGCGAGCTCGTCGCGCACGGCCTCGAGGTCCTCGTCGCTGTCGACGTTGAGCTCAAGCACGTCGACGGGATCCGGCAGGTGCTTCGCGGCGCGCTCGGTCATCCGCCGCACGCGCCCGAAGCTCGTGAGCACGATCTCGGCGCCCTCGCGCTGGGCGGCCTCGGCGATCGCGTAGGCGATCGAGTGGCGATTGACGACGCCCGTGATCAGCAGGCGCTTTCCGTCGAGAAGCCCGCTCATAGCAGCACCTGGCTCCCGTAGAGCTCCGCGCTCGAGTCGATCACCGGAGCGCCCGCGGCCTGGACCGGGCCGTTCGGCGCACCGGCCGCGGCGGGCTCGCCGTCCGCACCGTTCGCCGGCGCCGACGCGCCGGCCGCGACCCGGCGCACGGCCTGGATCTTCGCGCGCACCGCGAGCTTGTCCGAGGCGAGCACGCGCCAGCGCAGGGTGACCAGCTCGTGCTCGTCGTCGAGCGGCTTGCGCTCGTCCACCTGCGCCTCCACGCGGATCGTCTCGCCGATCTTCACCGGCCGCTTGAAGGTGAGGTCGTCGATGCCGCGCAGCGCGACCACCTCCTCGGGGTCGAAGCCGACGAGGCCGATCGAGTAGGAGAGCACGAGCATCCCGTGCGCGATGCGCTCGCCGAAGCGGCTGGTCTTCGCCCACTCCGCGTCCGCGTGCTGGGGGTGCCAGTCCCCGGTGAGCGCCGAGAACGAGACGAGGTCGGCCTCGGTGATCGTGCGCCCGCGGCTGCGCAGGACGCCGTCGCCTGTGAGGGTGAATCCGTTCATGCCGATCCGAGCACCTCCTCGTTGAGCTCGATTCCGTAGTGCTCGCGCAAGAGCGCAGCGAACCCGAGCGCCGCCTTCGCGTGCCCGAGCGGCGACGGGTGCAGACCGTCGGGCGAGAAGTTCTCGGGGTCGCTCAGTCCCTCGTTGTCCGCCACCTCGAGCACCGCCACGTTGTGGGCGGCGGCCAGGCTGCGCGTCGCCTGGTTGATGCGCTTGATGTTCTGCTCGAGCTTGGCGCGCGTGCGCGGGCCGATCTTCAAGAAGTCCCAGCGCTCGGGCGCGGTCGCGGTCAGGATCCGCACGCCCGGCAGCACCCGCTGCAGCATGCGGAGGATCCCGCCGAAGTTCCGGGAGTAGGTGAGCACGTCGACGTTGTTCGTGAACAGCACGTCGTTCGTGCCGCAGACCACCGTGACCAGGTCCGGCTCCAGCTGCAGCGCCTGGCCGACCTGCTCGCGCACCTGCGTGCTCGTGGCCCCGTGCACCGCCAGGTTGCGGTAGGCCACGCGCCCCGGCAGCGCCTTCGCGAGCCGATCCGCCCAGCAGAGGCCCGGGTCACAGCCGGTACCCGCCGTGAAGCTGTCTCCGAGGGCGACGTACGAGCTGATCACCTGCTCCTCTTCCGTCGCGTCGAATCCCAGGTCGTGGCCGCCCAGCGCGCTCGGGTCCATCACCGTGCCTCCAGGGCGCGCAGCGCCCACGCCAGCCGCGCCCGCGTGTCGGCGGGCTCGATCACCTCGTCGACGAAGCCGCTGGCCGCGGCGGCCGGCGCCGTCAGGTGCTCGGCCGCGTACGCGCCGGCGAGCCGCGCCCGCATCTCCTCGGGGTCCTCGGCCTCCGCCAGCCTGCGGCGCTCGACGATCCCGACGGCCTGCCGGGCGGCCATGATGCCGATCTCGGCGCCGGGCCAGGCGAACACCATGTCGGCGCCCAGCCCGCGCGAGTTCATCGTGATCACGGCGCCGCCGTACGCCTTGCGCAGCACGACGGTCACCTTGGGCACCTTGGCGGCCGCGAACGCCCGCAGCAGCGAGGCGCCGTGCCGGATGACACCCGCCCCCTCCTGGCGCGTGCCCGGCATGAATCCTGGAGTGTCGACCAGGACGACCAGCGGGATGCGGAAGCGATGGCAGCGGTCGACGAAGAGCGCCGCCTTCTCGGAGGCCTCGGCGTCGATCACGCCGCCCAGCCAGTTGGGCTGGTTGGCGACGATGCCCACCGAGCGGCCCTCGATGCGCGCGAACCCGGTGACCATGTTGCGCGCCCACTTCTCGTCGAGCTCGAGCAGGCGCCCCTCGTCGACGATCGCGCGCACGACCTCGCGCACGTCGTAGACGCGCCGCGCCTCCTCGGGCACGACCGCGTCCGGAGCCCCGCCGCCGGCCGGCAGCGGGGCCGCGAGCGGCGGCCGGTCGCCGATGCGCGCGGGCAGGAACGAGAGCAGCTCGCGGGTGAGCCGGGTGGCCGCGGGCACGTCCTCGGCGACGAACTGGCAAACGCCGTTGCGCCCGTGGACGCCGGGACCGCCGAGCTCCTCCATGCTCACGTCCTCGCCCAGCGCCTCGCGGACCACCTTCGGGCCGGTGAGGAACATCCGCGCCTGCTGGGTCATCACGACGAAGTCGGTGAGCGCCGGCGAGTAGGCACCGCCGCCGGCCGAGACGCCGCACACGATCGACACCTGGGGAACCAGCTCCTGCAGCTCGACGCTCGCGCGGAAGATCCGGCCGTAGCCCGCGAGGGCCTGATGGCCCTCCTGCAGGCGCGCGCCGCCGGACTCGACGAAGCCGACGACCGGGGCGCCGGCCTCGCCGGCGAGCTCCATGGTGCGCACGATCGACTCGGCGTGCGCCTCGCCCAGCGAGCCGCCCATGTAAGTCGGGTCCTGCGCGTAGCAGTAGACCGGGCGCCCGTCGAGGGTGCCGGCGCCGGCGAGCACGCCGTCGCCGTTGAGGTCGCCGCGGATCGAGCGGACCGCGCTGCGCAGGGCCATGAACGAGCCCGGGTCGCAGAGGCCCTCGAGCCGGCTGCGCGGGTCGCGCAGGTCCTCGTCGGTGGTCTGCGGTACGTGCTTGAGCGCTGCCGTCGCCATATTCACGCCGCCAGGCAGAGGACCGCGTTGTGGCCGCCGAACCCGAACGAGTTCGAGATCCCGATCCGCCGCTGTCCGCCGTTGCCTGACGCTGTCGCGAGCGGCCGCGCCTCGTTGGGCACGTAGTCGAGGTCGAGCTCCTCGTCGGGCTCCTCGTAGTTGAGCGTCGGCGGGGCGATGCCGCGCCGCAGCGCGCCGGCCGTGGCGATCGCCTCGACCGCGCCGGCCGCGCCCAGCAGGTGCCCGATCGCCGACTTCGTCGACGAGACCGGGACGCGGTGCGCGTGCTCGCCCAGCGCCGCCTTCAGCGCCTGGGTCTCGGACGCGTCATTGAGCGGCGTGGAGGTGCCGTGCGCGTTCACGTAGTCGACCTGCTCCGGCTCGACCCCCGCGTCGGCGAGCGCGAGCCGCACGGCGCGGGCAGCCTCCTTCCCGGTCGGGTCGGGGGCGGTGAGGTGGTGCGCGTCGGAGGTCGCGGCGTAGCCGAGGAGCTCGCCGATGATCTCGGCGCCGCGCTCCTTGGCCGCCTCGGCCTCCTCGAGCACGAGCACGCCCGCGCCCTCGCCCATCACGAAACCGTCGCGGTTCTTGTCGAACGGGCGGGAGATGCCGATCTGCGAGGTCGCCCCCATCGCCGCGAACGCCGCCGTGGCGAGCGGAGTGAGCGTC
>DATCLC010000028.1:0-30373 GCA_036564135.1 Solirubrobacterales bacterium | reverse complement strand
TCTCGCGGAGCTCCTCGTCGGAGATCAAGCGGCGGACGTACTCGTTGGAGCCCACCGAACTGGCGGCCTCTCGCGCCTTCTGCGCCTTGCTGGTCTTGCCCATGTTCAGCGTCTCCTCCTGGGTCCGTGCGAAAGAGTCGGGTCCGCAGGTTATACCCGGCCCGCGGGTGCGTTAGTACCCCAGCGTGCGACGGCGGGATGCAAACCCTCACCCCGACAACGCCCGAGGCGCCGGTACTCTGCCGCCGGTGCCGAGGGGCTTTGACCGAATCAGCCCGGAGATCCTGACGGGCGGGACAGCTGCCGCAGCGTTCGCGGCGCTTACGCTCGCCGAGGGCGGCACGCCGGTGACCTCGTCCGCCCCCGCCGCGTTGTTCTTGGTCGGCCTGGCCGCCGTCGTCGGGATCGCCTACCGCCTCGCGCCGCCGGCGCCGCGCGCGGCGGCCGTGGCCTGGGGATGCCTCGCGGCGTTCACGTTGTGGAGCTTCGCGTCCATCGCCTGGGCGGAGTCAGGCGCCGACGCGTGGGAGGCGGCGAACAGGTGCGTGCTCTATCTGGCCGCGCTCACGGTCTTTCTGCTGCCGGCGTGGCGGTCCGTGAGCGCGGCCGTCGTGGTCGGCGCGTACTCGGTGGCGATCGCCGCGATCGCGCTCGGCACGCTGATCGCCGCCGCGGGCTCGGCCGACCCGGCGCTGGACTTCATCGACGGGCGCCTCACCGAGCCCACCGGGTACCAGAACGCGACCGCGGTGGTGTTTGCGCTCGCCGCGTGGCCCGCCCTGTTCCTCGCCGGTCGCCGCGAGGTGCACTCGGCGCTCCGTCCGCCGCTCCTCGCGGCCGCGGGCGTGCTGCTGGAGGTGGCGGTCCTGCCGCAGAGCCGCGGCGCCGCGGCGGCCGCCCTCGCGGGGCTCGTCGCATACCTGATCGCGGTGCCCAACCGCCCTCGGGCCCTGCCGCCGCTGCTCGTCGTCGGGTGCGTGGGCCTCCTCGCAGGGCCGACCCTGATCGACACGCTCTCGGCGGTGCGCGAGGGCGGGGACGCCGCGATTGATGCTCTCGACGCGTCGCTGCGCGCCGTGCTCGTCTCCGCGGGCGCGCTGCTTGCGCTCGGCGGCGCGCTGGTGGGGGCGGACCTCGCGCTCTCCCCCGGGGAACGCGCGACCACGGTGACGGGCCGGGCGGTCGACGTCGCGCTCGCCGCGCTCGCGGTCGTCGCGAGCGTCGGCGCGCTGGCGGCGATCGGCAACCCGGTGAGCTGGGCGGAGGAGCGCTGGGACGACTTCCGCGCGGGCTACGAGGAGGAGGAGGTCACCGCCGCCAACCGGTTTACCTCGGGCCTCGGGTCGAACCGCTACGACTTCTGGCGCGTCGCGCTCGAGGAGTTCGGCGATCACCCGGTGGCCGGCCTGGGCGCCGGCGGGTTCGAGACCGCCTACCTGCGGGAACGTGAGAGCCTCGACGAGCCCCGCTACGCGCACAGCCTCGAGCTCGAGGTGCTCGCTGAGATGGGCCTCGTCGGGACGCTCCTGCTGGGCGCGGCGCTCGCCGCCCTGATCGGAGGCGCGCTCGCTGCGCGCCTCCGCGCGGCCGACGAACTTGGCCGCGGCATCGCCGCGTGCGCCATCGTCGCCTTCGTGACCTGGGGCGTCGCCGCGAGCGTGGACTGGATCTGGCAGGTCCCGGCCGCGACCGCGCCGGTGCTCGCCTGGCTCGCCGTCGCGACTCGCCTGCGACCCACCCAGCCCGGCGACCCCGCGGGGAGCGCCCGCGCGACCGTGCGGCTCGCGGCGTCGGCGGCGCTGGCGCTGCTCGCCGCAGTGACGCTCACGCCGCCCTGGCTGGCGGCACGCAAGGTCGACGACGCGGCCGAGCGCTGGCGCGCCGACCTGCCGCGCGCGCTCGAGCAGCTGGCCGAGGCCCGCGACCTGAACCCGCTCTCCGGCGAGCCCGACGCCGTCGCGGGCGCGATCGCGGTGCGGGCGGGAGAGCCCGAGACCGCACGGGACGCGTTCTCGCGCGCCGTGGAGCGGGAACCCGAGAACTGGTACGCCCGCCTCCAGCTCGCCGTGCTCGCCGCCGCCGCGGGCGACCGCGACGCCGCCCTGGAGGAGGTCGGTGCGGCCGCCGAGGCCAACCCGCGGGAGCCGCTCATCCAGGAGACCCAGCGGAGACTGCAGGACGGCGAGGAGATCTCGAGCGAGGAGATCGACGCCGAGCTCCTGGGCCGCGTGTGCACGCGGATCGGCCGCACGGGCGCAACGCGCTTCTGCGAGTAGCGTCCCGGGCGCGGCGCATACACCGCCCCGCCCGGGTTGGCGCGCGGCCTCGGTTCGCCCCCTATGGGCCCTCGCGGGCTCGGACAAACGTCCGTTTTTCGTACCCGGAGCTCAAGCTTGCGGAAAAGCCGCAGGCAACTCTGGGCGTTTTTCCCCGATGGATACCGATTTCACGCACCTACAGTTGTCCTTCGGACGTTTGCTCAGGAACTCAGTTCCCGACTTCAAGGAGGAAGTCATGACAGGCAGGATTCGGCGGGGAGTGGCGCTGGCTGCGCTTGCAGCCGTATGCGCATCTCTCATGGTGGGGGCGCCGGCTGCCCTCGCTCAGGATTCCTCCGTTGACACCTACGGTGGCACCGGGGGGAACGTGGTCGCGAAGGTGGACGGGCCTACGGCGGACCCGCCCTCGACCAGCTCGCAGTCGACTGGCACGCTGCCGTTCACGGGGTTCGACCTGGCTCTGGCGGGGCTCGGCGGCCTGCTGCTGCTCGGCGTGGGGCTCGCCCTCTCGCGCGCTGTGCGGCCGGCGGCACCGGCCCAGCGGAGGGACGGCTGAACCGGCCGAGCGCTGAGACGGGGATGGGCGGCGAGGCCGCGCCGGCGATCGACGTCAGCGTTGTCATCGTCGCCCACTCGGCTCGTGACGAGCTCGAGCGCTGCCTAGCGTCGATCGACCGCCACGCGGGGAGCCTGGCGGTCGAGACGATCCTCGTGGACAACGCGTCCACGGACGACACCGTGCGCTGGGCGCGCAGCGAGCACCCCGAGGTCCGGGTCGTCGAGCTCGGCGAGAACATCGGGGTCGCGGCGCGGCGCTTCGGGCTCGAGCTCGCGCGGGGCCGCTACGCGATGTTCCTGGACAGCGACGCGGCGCTCACCGAGGGCGCGCTGGAGACCATGGTGAGGGGCCTCGACGAGCACGGCTCCTGGGGCCTTGTCGGCCCGCGCCTCGTCGGCGACGACGGCAAGCTCCAGCGCTCGTGCCGGCGCTTCCCGCCGCTGCTGCTGCCGATCATGCGCCGCCCCCCGCTCAATCGCTGGCTCGAGCACTCGCGCCCGGTGCGGCGGCACCTGATGGAGGACGTGGACCCCGACCAGGTGCGGCCGGTGCTCTATTTGCTCGGCGCCTGCCAGCTCTTTCGGCGTGAGCTCGCCGAGCGGCTCGGCCCACCCGAGTGGGTGTTCCTGGGGATGGACGACGCCGACTGGTGCCTGCGCATCCAGGACGCGGGGTATGACGTCGTCTACCTCCCCACCGCGACCGTCGTCCACTCCTACCAGCGCCGCACGGCCAAGCAGCCGCTCTCGCGCGCCGCGCTCTCGCACCTGCGCTCGTTCCTCGCCCTCCAGTGGCGCCACCGCGTCCTCCGACGCGACGCGCTCCGTCGCCAGGCCGAGCTCGACCGCGCGGCTACTGCCTGAGCCCCGCGCGACGTAGACTCTCCCTGGACCCGCCTGCCGCATGGGCCTCGACGAGCTGACAGCAACCCTCTGGCGCCGGCGTGTGGTCCTGCTGCTCACGTTCATCGCGTGCGCGGGCGCGATCGCAGCCGTCACGTTCGCCCTGCCGCCGACCTACGAGGCCTCGGCCACGCTCTCGGTGAGCGCAGCCGACGAGGAGGGCGGCCGGGTTCTCGACGCATCGCAGAGCGAGCAGCTCACCCGCACCTTCACGGCGCTCGCCTCCAACCCGGCGACCGCCGACGCCGCGCTGGAGGCCCTCGGGGACGACATGACGCGCACGGAACTGCTCGACAAGATGGCCTTCGCGCCGATCGAGCGCACGCAGCTTTTGCAGATCACCGCCAAGGACGAGGACGCCGCCCGGGCCGCGGAGATCGCCAACGCGTACGCCGAGGCGTTCGTCTCCAGCGCGGAGGGGAAGTTCGAGGAGGGCTCGCTGCCGGCCGCCGCCCGGCTCACCGAGCCGGCCGTGGAGCCCACCGACCCGAGCAGCCCCAACGTGCCCCTCTACCTCGGCTTCGGCATCGTGCTGGCGGCGCTCCTCGCCGTCGGCGCGGCGCTCGCGCGCGACCGCTTCGACCGGCACCTGCGCATCGAACCGGACGCCCCGACGCTCTTCGACTACCCGATCCTCGCCCGGATCCCCGACGTGCCCGCCGCCTGGCGGGCCGCGCAGGCGCCGGTCGAGGACGCGCGCCTCGCCGACGGCATGCGGGTGCTGCGCACGAGCATCGAGCTCGCCCCCGGCGGCGCCGCGCGCACGCTCATGATCACCGGGAGCGCGGCGTCCGAGGGCAAGAGCACGCTCGCCGCCCAGCTCGCCTTCGCCGCCGCCCGCGACGGCGACCGCGTGACGCTCATCGAGTGCGACCTGCGCCGCCCGTCGTTCGATTTCGCCTCGGCCCGGGGCGCCGACGGCCCGCGTGGGCTGGGGCTCGTCGACTACCTCGCCGGCCGCGGGACGGCTCGCGACGTGATGCGCGAGGAGCACCCCGGGCTGAACGTGGTCTACGGCGGCGAGCCCGAGCCGAGCCCCGCGCGGCTCCTGCGCTCGCCGCGCCTGACCGAGCTCATTGACATGGCCCGGCACCTGAGCGACTGGGTCATCATCGACGCGCCCCCGGCCTCGATCGGCGATGACGCCCTGCTTCTGACCCCCCACGTCGACGGGGTCATCTACGTCGTCAATCCCGAGGTCACGGAGACGCCGCGCGCCCGGGCCGGCCTGCGCCGCCTGGAGCGGGTCGGGGCGCGCATCCTCGGGATCGTCGCCAACCGCACGGCCACCCCCGAGCAGAGCAGCTACTACTACCTGGCCGGCCGAGCAGGGGCTGCGTCGCACCGCACGCCGGCCAAGCGCTAGTGGCCGTCCGGCGGGCAGCCGGCCTCTGGACCGTCCCGCTCGCGGTCGCGCTCGCGGCGCTTTGGCCCCTGAGCGCGGCGCTCGTCAGCCCGACCGCGATGCCGGCGGCCCTCGTCGCCGCGGGCGCGTTCGCGGCCACCCTGGCCCGCCCCGCTTACGGGATCGCCATCGCGCTCGCCCTGGCTCCGTTCATCAACACCGTGGTCGGCGGCTCCCCGGCCAAGCCCGTGCAGCTCTTGGTGCCGGCGCTCGCCTTCGGCGTGCTCGTCTACGGCGTGCTCGTGCGCCGCGAGCCGCTGTCGGCCGAGCGCTCGCGCTCGCTCACGGTCGCCGTGGTCGCCTTCGGCGCCGCCGCGCTCCTGGTCAGCGCGCAGGCGCTCGAGCCCGCCGAGTCGGTGAACAAGGTCGTGCTGATCGCCACCGCGATCGCCGTCTACCTCGGGGCGCGCCAGGTCTGCTGGGAGCGCGCCGACTTCACCGTGATCCTGGGCGGCGCCCTCGCCGGGGTGCTCGCGGCCTCGATCCAGGGGATCGGCCTGCACTTCGCTGGCACCTTCAGCGAGCAGGGGTTCGTCTCGGGCGGCGAGGTCATCGGGCGCGTCCAGGGGTCGTTCGGCCACCCCAACCTCTACGCCGGCTACCTGGCCGTGCTGATGCCGGTCGCGGTCGCCGTGGTCGCCACGCGCGACTTCGGCGGCGCGGTGCGCTGGCTCGCCGCGACCGCCCTGGTGCTGGCCGTCCCGGCGATGTACTGGTCGTACGCGCGCGGCGCCCTGGTCGGGCTGATCGCCGGCGCGCTCATCTGGTTCGCCGTCACGCGGCCCCGCTGGGCGATCGCCACCGTCATCGTCCTCGTCGTCGGCGCGGCAGCGCTCGCGCCCGCCACGCTGCGCGAGCGCTTCGATCCCGAGACCAGCGGCGGCGACATCGCGCTCCGGTCCGACATCTGGAACGCCGCCTTCGAGATCTACGGCGAGGACCCGGTGCTCGGGGTGGGCGTCAACAACTTCAGCGTCGCCTACGAGGAGCTCCCGGCGACGGCGGCGAACGCCTCGCAGCGGCGCCTGCTCCACCAGGACCAGCTCCTCGTGCCCCCGCACCCGCAGAGCCAGTACCTCCAGGCGCTCAGCGAGGGCGGGCTGGTCGGCGTCGCTGCCCTCGCGGGGCTGATCGTCGCCGCCCTGCTCGCGGTCGCGCGCGCCGCGCGCGCCGTCGGCCCGCGCACCCGCGCGCTCGGCGCCGGGCTCGCGATCGGCTTGATCGGCATGCTCGTGCACGGGCTCGTCGAGGTGCCGCTGACCACCGAGACGATCCTGCCGCTGTTCGCGCTGCTCGCGCTCTGCGGGGTCGCGCTCGACCGCGAGGCCCTGGGGCGCGAGCCCGTCTGAGGCGCGCGCTCGGCGGCGCTAGCCCGTGCGCAGGCGCTTGAACGGCGAGCGCGACGGCTCGAGCTCGCCGGTGCCCGGGAAACGGGCGGCGATCCGGAATGCGCCCTTGCCGAGGCGCAGCCGGCGCTCGTAGCGTCCGCGGCGATCGACCTTGCTCGCCGCCGTCAGCGTGTGCTGCCAGCGGCGGCCCTGCTTGCGCTGGACGATCAGCCGCACGGCGCCACGGTCGGCGTTGACCACGCGGCCGCGCACCTTCGCCGCCTTCCGCGCGGGCTTCACGTCGAGCTTGACGGCTGTGCGGACGGCCTTGGGCGGCTTGGAGCCGGGGCTCGGCTCGCCCGACTCGCCGGGCTCGCCATCGTCGGGCCGCTCGTTCTCGCCCTTCGCGTAATCCGCGAAGGCCTCAAAGGCCGGCTTGGGCGAGTAGTCGGTGCGCAACAGGCCGTAGCGCGCCTCGGGCTCGTTGGCGTCGTTGGCCCAGTAGTTGTTGCGCAGCGCGTACCAGATCGCGACCTCCACGTAGGAGTCCTGCTCGAGGAGCTCGTAGGCGCGCGTCAGGTACTCGGCCTGCTTCGCCTCGCTCACGCCGCCCTGCCACTGCCCGGAACCGGGGTTGCACTGGACGGTCGAGGTGTTCCAGCCGAACTCGGTTATCCAGATCGGCTTGGCGTCGCCGCGCTCGACCATGAGCGCGCGCAGCTCCCGGTACCCGAGGAACGAGTCGGCCGTGATCCGCCCGCCGCTGCGCCGCACCTCCTCGGGGCCGGTTGAGCCGCAGTAGGGGTACGGATGAGTGGCGAGTGCGTCGAAGTACCCCTTCGCACCGGCCGCATAGGCGCGGTTGAGGAAGCCGTAGTCGTTCGTCGAGAGCCCGCCGAAGACCACGCGCGCCTCCGGGTCCGCCGCGCGCACGGCGGCGTGCGCGGCCCGCAAAAGCTGCGTGTACTCGGCGGCGTCAGGGCCGGTGCTCCAGAAGCGTTTGATGTTCGGCTCGTTCCAGATCTCGTACGCGTCGACGCGCCCGGCGAACCGCTCGGCGAAGCGGCGCATGAAACTCGCGTAGTCGGCGGGATCCCGGGGCACGTTGTGGGCGGCGGAGCCCGAGGACCACGACGGTGCCTCGCTCACCATCACGATCACCTTCTGGCCGGCGTCGCGGGCGACGTCGATCGCCTTGCCGTACTCGTTCATCCACCACTCGTTGAGGACGCCCCGCTGCGGCTCGGCCTCGCGCCACTGCACGTGTAGCCGCACCCACTCCGAGCCCATCTCCTCGAGCGCCGCCGCGGTGCGCTGCTTGTCGGAATCCGGGATGTACCAGGTGAGATCGGCGACGACGCCCGGCGCCGCGGCATGCGCCGATGAGGCGCCGAGTCCGGCGCCGAGGGCGACGAGGGCGAGCGCCGCCAACTTCCGAATCCGTCCGGTTCCGTCGAGCATGGCGTATGTCGCTGGGAGCGGTCGCCACGCCCGTGACTCCTTCGGTAGCCCGGCCGTCTCGCACGGCGAGACCCGTTGGCTTTGCGTCCCCGCCTCGCGACGGGTTTGCCGTTTCGGGAGTGGCAGGCTCCACTCCCGTCGTCGGCCCCCCGAACCCCTTCGTTGAGCCGGGCCCCTATGGGCTGGACGGCGATACTAGGTGCGGACTACGTACTCGGCGCCGGTTAATCGGAGCGCCGGGCCCCGCGCAACTTTCCGCCCAGCGCCCGCGCGCCGAGGCGCAGCTCCTGGGCGAGCGCGCCGGGTGCGAGCCGGGCGGCGCGCAGCGCCTCCGGGACCGCGGCGCGCAGTTCGCCGTGCGCGGCCGCCGCGCGAGCCGCCTGGGCGTGCAGATAGCCGCGCGCCAAGCGCTCGACCCGCGTCCCGCGCGCCTCCGGGTGGCGCTCGAACCACCCTGCGATCGCCCGGCGCGCGTCGCGCTCCGCGGCCCCGCGGTCGGCGGTCAGGCCGCCGCCCGAGCGCCGGTAGCGCAGCGCCTCGAAGTCGCCGCCCACGACCTGGGCGTGGTCGAGGGCGCGCAAGAGGAAGTCCCAGTCCTCGGTGGTCGCGAAGCTCGGGTCGAAGAGCTCCCGCTCGAACAGCCCGCGCGGGAACATCATCGCGGGCACGCGCACGCTGAAGCGGCCCGTCACGCAGGCGACCCCCGCGTCGCCGCTCACCCGCGAGCGCATCGTCCAGACCGGGCGCAGGTCGCCGTCGCAGAACGTCGTCCAGCCGTAGACGATCGCGCCCGGGTGGCGGTGCGCGAGCTCGAGGAGCGCCGCGGTGCTGCCGGCGGGGAACTCGTCGTCCGCGTCGAGGAAGCGCACCCACTCGCCGCGGGCGAGCGCGATGCCTTGGTTGCGGGCCGCCGCCAGCCCTCGGTGCTCACTGCGGATGCAGCGAAGCCGCGGGTCGTCGAACCCCGCGAGCAGCGGCTCGACCGGCTCGGGCGAGCCGTCGTCCACGACGATCACGTCGACGTCCGCGTCGCGCTGCGCCAGCGCGCTGCGCACGGCCACCCTCAGCCAGTCCGCGCGCGGCCGCCAGGCGCCCATCACCACGCTGACCAGCGCCACCTACGCCTCCGCCGGGTAGGGATCGGGCTCACCGGCGCGCCGCCCCGCCCCGGTAAACGTCCGCCGCAGCTCGCCCGGCCCCACCTGGGCGACCCCGATCGCCGCCGCGATGGCCGCGCCGGCAACCAGCCCCGCGACCCCTCGCATGCCACCGGCTGGCAGCGCCATGAGCATCGCCAGCATCGCGGCGGCGGGCGGCAGCGTGGAGGTGAACGCGCCGACCAGGCCGCGGCGCACGAGCTCGCCGAGCGGCATGCCGATCGCCCGGGCCGCGAGCGGCAGGCGGGCGGGCGCGAGCACTCCGTACGCGACGAGCGTGGCGATCGCCGCGCCGACGGCGCCGTGGGCGGAGACGAGGATGATCGTGAGGACGACGTTGACGACCCCCTCGACGACGGCGAGCGCCCCGATCACCCCGACTCGCCCGACGCCGATCAGCGCCTTCTCCGCGGGGAGCGCCGTGAGCGTGACCACCTGGGTGGCGGCGAGGAGCACGACGATCGTCGCCGTGGTGGCGACGGCGTCCTCGCCCAGCCACAGGCCGACGAGGTCCTCGGAGAACAGCGCGAGCGCGAGCGCGACCGGCATCGTGACCTGCATCGCGACGCGGGTGGTGAGCGCGAGCCGGCGCGCGACCTCCGCGGTCTCGCCGCGCGCCCAGAGCTCGGAGACCATCGGCATCAGCAGGTTCACGAACGGCAGGGCGAGCGCTTGCAGGGCGCTCTGCAGCTTGAGGGCGGCGGCGTAGGGCGCGGCCGCCGCGGCGTTGCGCAGCGCCGCGATCAGCACCGTGTCCATGCGCGCCCCGACGAACACCATGGCGTCGGCGAGGAGCGTGAACGAGCCGAGCCGCCCCAGGCGGCGGCGCGTCGCGGAATCGGCGAGGCGGGGCCGCAGCGCGAGCGCCGGGTCGGTGCGCCGCAGGAGCACGCCCGCGACCGCGGCCTCGCCGAGGAGGGCCGCTGCGTAGGCGGCCGCGATCCCCGTGATCCCCGCGCCCGCCTCGACGGCCGCGACGGCGGCCAGCGGGAAGCCGCCGGCGAGCACGAGCTGCCCCCAGTTGTACCGGTCGTAGCGTCCATAGCCGATCAGCGCGGTGCCGTACGCCGTGCCCGCGAAGCGCAGCGGCATGATCGCGCCCAAAAGCAGCATCCCCACCCGGAATTCGTGGGCGTCGCCCTCCGCGGCGAGCCCGTCCAGCAAGAACCCGCTCGCGGCGGCGAGCCCGAGCGCGCCGACGCCGAGCACGGCCATGAGCGTGACCGACGCCCCCATCGTCGCGTCCAGGGCGGGCCGGTCGCCCCGCGCGCGCAGCTCCGCGATCAGCTTCGTGACGCCGTTGGCGAAGCCGAGCTCGAGCAGCGAGAACACGGTCGCGAGCGTGAACATCACGCTCCAGGTGCCGAACCCGCCCGGCCCGAGCGTGCGGAACAGGTACGGCGTGAGCAGCAGGGTGCTGACCGCGAGCAGCGCGCGCGCCCCGTACGAGCTCGCGGCGTTGCGCAGGACGGCGCGGCGCTCGCCGCCGGCCGCTACGCCGGCGTCGTTGCTTCGAGGCACATCGCCTCCGCGGCGTTCTCCCATTCGGGCCCGTGCCGCTCCAGCCCCCGCAGGCGCTCGTGCTCGCTCTCGCCGGGCTCGCAGCGCACGACCTTCTCGAACCCGGCGTCGAGCAACTTGCGAGTGAGGTCCTGTTCGTCGTAGATGAAGCGGTGGCCCCACTCGCGCATGAAGTTGTTGAGGATCTGCGCGGCCGTGCGGTTCTCCTTGGCGGTGATCTGGTCGAGCCAGCGCCCGTACTCCTCGCGCGAGATCACCGGGTTGCGGTCCTCGTAGATCGCGATCAGCTTGGGCAGCTCGGGCGTGGTGAAGCGCAGCACGCCGCCGGGACGCAGCACCCGGCGGATCTCGCGCATGAGCTCGAACCCCACCGCCTCGGGCAAGTGCTCGATCACGTGCTCGCCGAACACGTACTTGAAGGTCGCGTCCGGGAAGGGCAGCGGGCGGCTCAGGTCGAGGAAGATGTCACCGGAGACGTAGTCCGTGTTGAGCCACCCCGGGATGCTCACCGGGCCGGCGCCGATGTGAAGCGCCGGCTCGTCGGTGCTCGCCAGGTACCGCTCGAGCGTGCGCTTGCGGAACACGTGGCCCGCGCGCGCGTAGTGCAGTCCGCCGCGGAAGCGGAACCAGGCCCACTCCGCGGTCGGGCTCCCCCGCCGCTTGACCCCCTGGAAGAACCGGCTGCGCCGGAAGCTCTCGAGGGCGCCGCTCACCGCAGCGCCTCCGCGAGCCGCGGGTCACGGCGCAGCTTCCGGTGCTTCCACTGGATGTAGTAGAAGTCGCGCAGGGCGCGCAGGCTGTGCCGGCTCCAGGGCCGGCGGCGGACGACGTGCTGCCATTCGTGGGTCACGCGGGCGTCAGGAACGTAGCGAACCTCAAGCCCCGCCGCCCAGACGCGCAGGCACCAATCGACGTCCTCCCCGCCGTACGAGGAGATCGCCTCGTCGTAGCGGCCGATCAGCTTCGGCAGATCGGCCCGCCACATCTGCGCGGCGCCCATGGCCGCCACCACCGGCCGCTCGATGGCGAAGTCGAAGTCGTGCATCATGTGCTCGCGGTGCACCCGGGGGTTCGGGTTGAGCTTCGCGTAGGGGCCGCGCCGGGCGAACGGCAAAAGCAGCGATGGCCAGCGCCGCAGCGAGTACTGCACCGACCCGTCCGGGTTGAGCAGCTTCGGGGCGACGAGCCCCACCTCGGGACGCTCGTCGAGGACGCGCAGGAGCGTCTCGACCGCTCCGGGCTGGACCTGGGTGTCGGAGTCGAGCATGAACACCGCGCGCCCCCGAACCAGCGGCAGCGCCGCGTTGCGGCCGAAGGGCAGGCCGCGGTTCTCGGCCAGGGCGACGACACGCGCCCACGGGTGCTCCCTCTCCACCGCCTCGGGCGTGCCGTCGCTCGAGCCGTCGTCGACGACGATCGCCTCGTGCGGGACGCGCACGTGCTCGCGGATCGACTCCAGGCAGCGCAGCACGTGGTCGCGCGCCCGGTAGGAGACGATCACCAGCGAGACCTCGGGACGCTCCGCCTCGGTCACGAGCCCGACCCCCTGAACAAGGCCCGCGCGGTGAGCAGGATGATCTTCATGTCCAGCCACCAAGACCAGTTCTCGATGTAGTAGTTGTCCCACTCGACCCGGTCCTCGAGCGAGGTCTCCCCGCGCAGCCCGTTGACCTGCGCCCAGCCGGTGATCCCCGCCTTGACGCGGTGGCGGTCGTCGTAGCGGCGGATCGTCCGCTCGAACAGCTCGACGTAGGCGCGGCGCTCGGGGCGCGGGCCGACCAGCGACATCTCGCCGCGCAGGACGTTGAAGAGCTGCGGGAGCTCGTCGATGCCGGTCCGGCGCAACAGCGAGCCGAAGGGCGTGCGCCGGTCCTCGGCCGCGGCCTTGACCGCTGCCGCGTCCGCCTCTCCTCCCCGCTCGCCGACCACCGCCTGCGCCCAGGCGGCGTCGGCCTCGCCCCCCTTGTCGGGGCTGCCGCGCATCGTGCGGAACTTGAGCATGTCGAAGGACTTGCCGTCGAGTCCCACGCGCTCCTGCCGGAAGAGGATCGGGCGCCCCATCGTGAGCAGTACGCCCAGGGCGGCGAAGATCAGCACGGGCGAGACCAGCACGATCGCGATCGCCGCGACCACCCGGTCGAACGCGTACTTGAGGGCGAACTGCCAGCCGCGGGGGTCGCGCGGGTGCACGGTGACGAGCGGCACGCCGCCCAGGCGCTCGAGCGTCGTCTCGTCGGGCACCGCCTCGAACATCCGGGGCACGAGCGACACCGAGGCGCCGAGCTCGCGGCACCGCCGGATCAGGTCGAGCTTCTCCTCGTGAGGGCCGAGCGAGAACGCGATGACCACGTGCCGCGCGCCGAGCTCGTCGATCAGGTCGGCGATCCGGTCGGCGAGCGCCTTGCCCTCCGTGCGGAGCACGGGCAGGCGGGCGGGCTCGTCCACCTCGAGGGGATCGTCGTCGACGAACGCGACCGGGCGCAGGCCGAACTCCGGCCGGTCGAGCAGGCGGCGCGCGACGAAGTGGCCGACGCTGCCCGCGCCGATGATCAGCGTGGGCTCCCCCGCCCCGGCGACGCTCCGCGCGCGCGAGAGGATCAGCTGGAAGGCGCCCCGGGCGGCGACGGTGTAGACGGAGGCCAGCAGCCAGAAGCGAGCCGCCTGGCCCGCGATGTCGGCGTCGGGGGCGAACAGCAGGCGCAGGAACGCAACAGCCATCGCCGCGCTCGCCGTCGCGCCGAGGATCGTGCGCGCGTCGTCGAGGAACTGCAGCGTGAACCGCTGCCGGTACTGGCCGGATGCGGCGAGGCTGAGGAGGGTGAACGCGACGGCCAGCAGGTTCCACCAAAGCGACGCCGCGGGTGGGCCGGCGAACGACGCGCTCACGTAAACCGCCGCGACGGCGGCGATCAAGGCAAGGAAGTCGAGCAGCGGCTCCGCCGCCCGCGCGTGGATCGATCTCACCGACGGGAGCGGCGGGCGCCGAGCCTCGGGATCGCGGCCTCGAGGACCTCCTCGATGCGATCGACGTAGATGAACTCGAGCTTCGCCCGCTCGTGCTCGGGGATCTCCTCGATGTCGCTGCGGTTGCGCGCGGGGGCGATCACGCGCTTGATGCCGGCGCGCTGGGCCGCGAGGACCTTTTCCTTCAGGCCGCCCACCGGCAGGACCTGGCCGGTGAGCGTGATCTCACCCGTCATCGCGACGTCGGCCGACACCGGCTCGGAGCGCACCAGCGAGACGAGCGCCGTCGCCATCGTGACGCCCGCGGAGGGGCCGTCCTTCGGGATCGCGCCAGCGGGAACGTGCAGGTGGATGTCGTGCTTGGCGAACCAGTCCCCGGGCAGGTCGGGGGCGAGCCGGTCGACATTGCGCCGCACCCACGAGAGCGCGGCCTGCGCGGACTCGCGCATCACGTCGCCGAGCTGGCCGGTGATCGTAAGCCGCCCGTTGCCGGGCATCGCGGTCGCTTCGACGAAGAGCACGTCGCCGCCGACCGGCGTGTAGGCGAGGCCGGTCGCCACGCCCGGGTCCTTGGTGCGGCGGCGCGACTCGGCGTAGAAGCGCCGCGGGCCGAGCAGCTCGCGGGCCCGCTTCGCGGAGATCGTGGCCTTGCGCTTGAGCTTGCCCTCGGCGACCTCGCGGGCGATCTTGCGGCACACGGTGCCGATCTGGCGTTCGAGGCTGCGCACGCCGGCCTCGCGCGTGTACTCGTCCGCGATCGCGCGCAGCGCGGCGTCGGAGAACGAGATCTGGCTGCGCTTGAGCCCGTTCTCGGCGATCTGCCGGGGCACGAGGTAGCGCTTGGCGATGTGCAGCTTCTCGTCGAGCGTGTAGCCGGCGAGCTGGATGACCTCCATGCGGTCGCGGAGCGGCCCGGGGATCGTCTCGAGGGTGTTCGCCGTGGCGATGAACATCACCTCGGACAGGTCAAACGGCAGGTCGAGGTAGTGGTCGCGGAACGTGTCGTTCTGCGCGGGGTCGAGCACCTCGAGCATCGCGCTCGCCGGGTCGCCGCGGAAGTCCGAGCCCATCTTGTCGATCTCGTCGATCATGAACACGGGATTGCGGCTGCCCGCGTCGCGCAGGGCGCGGATGATCGTCCCCGGCATCGCGCCGATGTAGGTGCGGCGGTGACCGCGAATCTCCGACTCGTCGCGCACGCCGCCCACCGAGATGCGCTCGAACTTGCGCCCCAGAGCACGGGCGATCGACTTGCCGAGGCTCGTCTTGCCGACGCCCGGCGGACCGACGAAGCAGAGGATCGGCCCGTGCGAGTCGGGGTTCAGCGAGCGAACCGCGAGGTACTCAAGGATCCGCTCCTTGACCTTCTCCAGGTCGTAGTGGTCGGCGTCGAGGACCTCGCGCGCGTGCGCGATGTCGAGGTTGTCCTCGGTGAGCTTCGACCAGGGGAGCTCGACGAGCCACTCGAGGTAGCTGCGGATCACGCCGTACTCGGCGGCCGCCGGGGGCAGGCGCTCGAGCCGGGCGAGCTCGCGGTCGGCGGCCTTGCGGGCCTCCTCGGGCAGCTCGGCGGCGTCGAGGCGCTCGCGCAGCTCGTTGATCTCCGCCTGCTGCTCATCGCCCTCGCCCAGCTCCTGCTGGATCGCCTTGAGCTGCTCGCGCAGGAAGTACTCGCGCTGGCCCTTGTCGATCTCGGACTGGACCTGCGACTGGATCTTGCTGCCGAGCTGGATCACCTCGAGCTCGCGCGCGAGGATCTCGGCGAGGCGGCGCAGGCGCCGCGTGACGTTCGTCGTCTCGAGCAGCTCCTGCTTCTCGGGCGTGGGGATCCGCAGGGCGCCCGCGATCAGGTGCGAGAGCGCGGAGGGATCGTCGACGTTCGAGACCGCGAGCTGGAGCTCCTCCGGCAGGTAGGGGATCTGGTCGATGATCTGCGTGAACGTGCTCTTCACGCTGTGCACCAGCGCCTCAAGCTCCGCCGAGGGCTCGAGCTCGTCGGGGAGCGGCTCCACCTGCGCGATCAGGTACGGCTCCTCGGCGACGAACTCCCCCAGGCGAACCCGCTCGCTGACCTGGACGAGGATGCGGATCGTGCCGTCGGGGACGCGCAGCATCCGCGCAACCGACCCGGCGACGCCCACGTCGTAGACGCCGTCGGGGCCCGGGGTCTCGACCTCCGGATCGCGCGACGCGACCAGCACGAGCTGACGCTCCCCGGAGAGCACGTCGTTGATCAGCTTCATCGACCGCTCCTGGCCGATCGCGAGCGGCGTGAGCGTGTCGGGGAACGCGACCACGTCGCGCAAGGGCAGCACCGGCAGGGCGCGCGGCGTCCCCTGGTGCTCGCGCACCGCTTGCTCGAGATCGTCGGTGTTCACGACCTCGATCGACGTTGCGCCCGCCATCAGTCGCCGCTCTCGATCTCGACCTTCGTCGCGACCTGCGCGCGGCGCAGCGGCAGCTCGATCCGCAGGATGCCGTCGTTGTAGGAAGCGCGCGCCTCCTCGGCGATCACGTCCGCGCCGAGCTCGATCACCCGCCGGAACGCGCCCGCCTCGATCTCCATCTGCTGGTACACGCGCCCCTCCGTCTCCGGGACCGCGCGCTCGCCGGCGATGATCAGCTCGCGCCCGGCGACCTCGAGCGAAACCGAATCGGCGTCGACGCCCGCGAGCTCCGCCACCACGACGGCGCGGGGCGAGCCCTGATCGCAGTAGTAGACGTCGACGCGAGGGGTGAATCCGGACTGGCCGGGACGGTGGACGCGAGCCCAGCCGCCCTCGGCGAAGGGATCCCCCAAAAGCTCGTCCATCTCACGGAAGATCCGCTCGAAGTTGAGCAGCAGATCACGCTGGCGGCTCATCGCAGCAAGCTTAGATAAAGCCGGTCTTGGAGTCAGGTCGCCGCGAGGCTTAGGGAAATGCTCGACGAGGGGATGGCCGCGGGGCCCGCAGCGGCACGCGCGGAACGTAGGCGGGAGCTGCGCGCCCGGCGGCGGTTGGCCGCCCTGGTGGGCGCCCTGCTGCTGGCGGACCTCGCCCTGATCGCAGCCCACTGGCTCACCCGCGAGGATCGCGCGAGCGCGTTCCACCTCGCCAACGGCGCCTCGCTGCCCTCCCTGCTCCAGTACGCGGAGCTGTTCGGCGCGGTCGTGCTGTTCGCGTGGGCCTATCGAGCCAGCCGGACTCGGGCCCACGCAGCGGCGGCCGCGATCGTCGGGGTGGTTCTCGCCGACGACGTCCTCGAGCTCCATGAGGCCTTCGGCCGGACCGCGGGGGAGCGTCTCGGGCTGCCGTCGATCCTTGGCCTGCGGTCCCAGGATCCCGGCGAGGCCATGTTCGCCGCGGCCCTCGGCGCCGCGGTCCTCGTGCTGTGGAGATGGGGCGGCCGCGGCGCGACGGCGCCCGAGCGGCGGCTGCTCAGCGGGGTGCTGGGCCTGACCGCGGCGCTCGCCTTCTTCGCGGTCGCGGTCGACGCGGTCCACGTCACGCTGCCGCGCGGAAGCGAGGTGCGGGCGCTCGCGGGCGTCGTGGAGGACGGCGGCGAGCTGCTCGTGAGCCTGGCCATGCTGACCCTCGCCCTCCGTTACGCGCACGCGCAGCGCTTTGCGGCGGTCGTGCGCCGGGAACGCCGGGAGCGCCGCGCCCACCCCGCGCCACCGCCGGACGCGCACGCAGCCGCCCGGGACCGCGATTTCGTTGGTTGATCCAACACAACCGCGAGGTCGCGCAGCCGCCAATCGACGCGGCCCGCAGCACCACAGCGGCCCCAGCCCCGCCACCCCCGCCGGCCGGGAACCCTGGCCTCAAACCACCCGCGCCGAGCGCCGCGACCCCGGGTCGAAGCGCCGCGTGGGCCCCAGGTCGAGGTCCTCGGCGTAGCGGGCGCGCGAGTAGAGGAAGCCCTGCACGCACGGGCAGCCGAGCGCGCGCAGCTCCTCGGCCTGCCGCTCGTTCTCCACGCCCTCGGCGACGACCTCCACGCCGAGCTCGCCGGCCAGCGAGAGCACCGCAGCCACGATCGCGCGGTCGTCGGGGTGGTCGGCGACGCCCTCGATGAAGCTGCGGTCGACCTTGAGCTGGTCGATGCTCACGTCGCGCAGCATCCCCAGGGACGAGGGCCCGCCGCCGAAGTCGTCGAGCGCGAGGCGCACGCCCATCGAGCGCAGCTCATCGATCGCGGAACCGAGCGCCTGGCGATCCTGGACGAGCGCCGTCTCCTTGATCTCGAGGAAGAGGGCGTCCGCCGCGAGCCCGTTGCGCTCGAGCACCTCGGCCACGATCCGGGAGGCGTCCTTGTGCATGAGGTGCTGGAGCGAGACGTTCACGGACACGTACACGTCGTGGCCCGCCCTGCGCCAGCGCGCGACCTGCTCGCAGGCGCGCTCGAGCACGAACCGGTCGATCGCGGCGAGCAGCCCCGCCTGCTCGGCGACCGTCATGAAGTCGCCTGGGGCGACCAGGCCGCGCACGGGGTGCTCCCAGCGCACGAGCGCCTCGCACCCACGCGTCGCGCCGTCCTCGAGCCCGACGACCGGCTGGTAGTGGACGCGCAGCTCGCCGCGCTCGAGCGCCTCGCGCAGCTCGCCCTCGAGCGCGATCCGCGCGGCGAGCTCGGCGCGCATTTCCTCGCCGAAGACCTCCACGCGGGACCGGCCGTTCTCCTTGGCCCGGTACATCGCGAGGTCGGCCTGCACGAGCAGCTCGTCGGCGCGGTGCTCGCCGTCCGGCCCGAACGGCGCGATCCCGATCGAGGCGCTCACCTTGCGCTCGCGCCCCGCGATCCGCACGGACGAGTGGCGCCGCGTGGCCTCGAGCAGCTCGGCCGCGACCCGGCGCGCGTCGGGCAGCGAGCAGTCGGCGAGCACCACCGCGAACTCATCGCCGCCGAGCCGGGCGAGCGTGTCCGTCGCCCGCAGGCGGCCGCGCAGCCGGTCGGCGATCCGGCTGAGCAGCGCGTCGCCGGCGGCGTGGCCGAGGGAGTCGTTGATGTCCTTGAAGTGATCGAGGTCGAGGATCAGCACGGCCCCCGGGCGCCCGGTGCGCTTGCTGAGCGCGACCTCCCGGCGGAGCTCCTCCATGAACCGCCGGCGGTTGAACAGGCCGGACAGCGGGTCGTGGTTGGCGAGGTGCCACAGGTACTCGTCGTCACGCTCCGCCCCGGTGACGTCCTGGATCGTCCCCACCAGGCGGGCGTTCGGAGCGTCGCGCGGACCGATCGGCGCCCCGCGGACGAGCAGCGTGCGGGACTCGCCGCTCGGCAGGGTGACCCGGTAGCGGTGGACGAACGAGCTCCAGCCCTCGGCCGCCGTCTCGAGCGCGTTCAAAAAACGCGCCAGCTCGTCCGGGCCGAGCACGCGGTGCAGCGTCGCGTTCGCGTCGGTCTCGCCCGGGACGACGACCGCGCCGTGGAGGGCGTAGACGCCGGTCGACCACAGCATCCTGCCCGCGGAGACGTCGTACTCCCAGGACCCGTGATCTTCCTGACCATGTCGGCCCATCCTTGACTCCATCGGCGCCCGACCAATGATCGCATTAGCGGTCAACCGGTCGAATATCCGTTGAGGCTGGCGCCGATCGCTCAAGCTGCCGGGCCCTGACGCTGAGGCGGATCCGTCGCGCGATGGCGAACGGATCCGCCTCACCCCGGCTGGCGCGGCCCGGGATTGGCCCTACGCCGTGCGCACGAGGAGCGCCGGCTGGCGCGGGGGCCGCAGGCCCTCCGGGCTGTAGGGCCGGAAGGTCGAGCACGGCGAGTCCAGGTCGAGCGCGCACAGCTGCTTGCGGTGAAAGAAGCAGTCCGCGCAGGTCGGCTTGCCGCGCCGGCCCCGCTCGGTCACGCGCTTGGTGAGTCCCACCGCCTGGATGAACGCCTCTTGGCGATCGTCACGCCTGCTCACTCTTTCTCTCTGACCCTCCGGTTGTCTCGACTTCAACCCTGCGGCGCCGGACTATGGCATCCCCGCGCGGGGTCGGCCAGGCCCGTTCTCGCAAATCGCTGGAAAAAAGTTCGGCCGCCGGAAGGCCGCTCCGTCGTTACCCCCCAAACGTCTTAGGGCACCCTAACTCCACCGCCGACCAGCGCTACAATCCGCGCGATGGCTAGCGATCGAACCGCGCGTCTGAGCGCGTCACCCCCGCTGTTCCGTAGCCGCTTCCTGGACTTCTTCTCCCGGGTCCACCCGGTGATCCCGGGCCTGATCTACGGACCGGTGATCGTCGCCCTGATCGTCTTGGGCGCGAACCGGGGCCTGGGTGCGGTCGAGACGCCGCTGCTCGTGCTGGCCGGCCTCGCGTTCTGGACGCTGGCCGAGTACTGGCTGCACCGCAAGCTCTTCCACTGGGAGCCCGATCACCCGATCGGCTCGCGGCTGCACTTCATCATCCACGGCGTCCATCACGACCACCCGAACGACAAGCTGCGGCTCGTGATGCCGCCCGCCGCGAGCATCCCCCTGGCGCTGCTCTTCTTCGGCGCGTTCTACCTGGTGCTCGGCGCGCCGACCGTGTTCCCGTTCTTCGCCGGCTTCTTGATGGGGTATCTCGCGTACGACTACACCCACTACTACCTGCACCACTTCGTGCCCAAGTCGAAGCTGGGGAAGAAGCTGCGCGAACATCACATGCGCCACCACTTCCAGGACCACCGTTACGGGTTCGGGGTCTCCTCGCCGATCTGGGACCACGTGTTCAGGACGGTTCCTCGGAGCCGGCGGGTGCAGCGCGCGAGCCAGCGCTCCTAGGTCAGCGCTTTCCAACAGTCCGAACGCCTGAACGACCCCCGATCGCGGGGGTACTTATCCCGGTTGGGAATCACCCAACGGGTGATTCCCAACCGTTACAGTGTGCTTTGTAACGGTGGAAGAGAGGGAGCCGCCGTTGCAGCAGTCCCCCCGGATCAACTTCGAAAGGACCGAACATGCCTTCCAACGCTGTGGCTGAAGCTGCCGACCTGCTGCGTGCGCGCATCCGCGAGCTCGACGAGGAGCGCGCCAAGCTCGAGCGCGCGCTGGCGAGCCTGACGGACGGGCGCGAGGGCCGGCGCGGCCCCGGCCGCCCGCGCGGGAGCGGCTCGAACGGTGTCACCCGCAGACGGCGCCGTCGGCGCGGCGGCACGCGGGCCGAGCAGGCCGTGAAGCTGATCAGCGAGAACCCCGGGATCAACGCGTCGGAGATCGCGCGTCGCCTGGGAATCAAGCCCAACTACATGTACCGGGTGCTGACCGAGCTGCAGAACGAGGGCAAGGTGCGCAAGGAGGGCCGCGCCTATCACCCGGTCGAGCAGCCCGGCGGAGCCCCTGTCACGGCATCCGTCGAGAGCTGAGTTTCAACCGGTGTCCGGTCGGGCGCTCACGTCGGTGAGCGCCCGCCGGTATCGCACCTCCACCAGCTCGCGCAGGTCCGGGAAGTACTGGCTGCCGCGGCGGCCGCCGTCGTCGCGCCAGCCGGTGGCCTCGTAGAACGCGGCCGCGCCCTCGTTGCCGCCCAGGATCCACAGGATCGCCTCGCGGTAGCCGCGGGCCTTCATCGCCTTGAGCGCGGCGTCCATCAGCGCCCGCCCGATCCCCTGCCGGCGCCTTTTCGGATCGAGATAGAGGGCCGGGATCTCCGCCACGTCGTCGGCCTCCCCCGCATCGCGCGCGGGGAACGCCATCGCCAGAAACCCGGCCAGCTCGGCGCCGTATTCGGCGACCAGGGTGTGGAAGACGGGCGGCTCAGCTGAGAGCCACCCCCGCCACTGCTCGGTGCGGCGGCCCACGTCGAGCCCCGCCAGGATCTCGTCCGGCAGCAGGCCCGGGTAGGTGGCGCGCCAGGACTCGACGTGGATGCGCGCGATCGCCTCCGCGTCGTCGGGGGTCGCCCACCTGACCGTCAGCGCGTCGCTCACCGGCAAGCCGCGGATTTGCGCGGCCGGGCGGCGGGCGCCGGGCCCGCCGCCCCGCTGCGCCAGGAACGTCTCTAGACCAGGCCGAGCTCGGCGACCGCCGCGCGCTCGGAGTTGAGCTCCTCGACGGTCTTGTCGATCCGCTCGCGCGAGAACTCGGTGATCTCGAGGCCCTCGACGATCTCGTAGTCGCCGTCCTTGCAGCGGCACGGCTGGCCCGCGATCACGCCCTCGGCGATGCCGTAGGCGCCCGTCGAAGGCACCGCCATCGAGACCCAGTCGCCCTCGGGCGTGCCGAGCACCCAGTCGCGGACGTGGTCGATCGCCGCGTTCGCCGCCGAGGCCGCCGAGGAGGCGCCGCGCGCCTCGATGATCGCGGCGCCGCGCTTCGCCACGGTGGGGATGAACTCGTCGGCGATCCACGCCTCGTCGTTCACCGCCTCCCAGGCGGACCGCCCGTTCACCTTCGCGTTGACCAGGTCCGGGTACTGCGTGGTGGAGTGGTTACCCCACACAGTCATGTTCGTGATCGCGTCGACCCCCACCCCGAGCTTCTTGGCGAGCTGCGCCTTCGCGCGATTGTGGTCGAGGCGCACCATCGCGGTGAAGCGCTCGTTGGGCACGTCCGGCGCGTTCGACATCGCGATCAGCGCGTTCGTGTTCGCCGGGTTACCGACCACCAGGACCTTCACGTCGTCGGCGGCGTGGTCGTTGATCGCCTGCCCCTGCGGCTTGAAGATGCCGCCGTTGGCCTCGAGCAGGTCGGAGCGCTCCATGCCCTTCGTGCGCGGACGAGCGCCGACGAGCAGGGCGATGTTGCAGCCGTCGAAGGCCTGCTTGGGGTCGTCGTAGATATCGACGCCGGCGAGCAGCGGGAACGCGCAGTCGTCGAGCTCCATCGCCGTGCCCTCGGCGGCCTTCACCGCCTGCGGGATCTCGAGCAGCTTCAGGTGCACGGGCGTGTCCGGACCGAGCATCTCGCCCGCGGCGATGCGGAAGAGCAGCGCGTAGCCGATCTGCCCGGCGGCGCCGGTGACCGTGACGGTTACTGGACTGGGAGTCATTGGATCTCCTTACCTCTCTCTTGAAAGCGAACGTGTGAGTTGCGGGGTTCCTGCGGGGATGCGCTCCTACCCCATCGCCGCCCGCAGGTTCTCGTCGATCGCGTCTAGGAACTCCTGCGTGGTCAGCCACTTCTGGTCGCCCCCGACCAGAAGGGCCAGGTCCTTGGTCATCTTGCCGCTCTCGACGGTCTCGACGCACACCCGCTCGAGCGTCTCGGCGAACTGCGTGACCTCGGGCGTGCCGTCCATGCGTCCGCGCGCCGCGAGGCCGCGCGTCCAGGCGAAGATCGAGGCGATCGGGTTCGTGGAGGTCGGCTTGCCCTGCTGGTGCTGGCGGTAGTGCCGCGTGACCGTGCCGTGGGCGGCCTCGGCCTCGACGGTCTTGCCGTCGGGCGTCATCAGCACGCTCGTCATCAGGCCGAGCGAGCCGAACCCCTGGGCGACCGTGTCGGACTGCACGTCGCCGTCGTAGTTCTTGCACGCCCAGACGTAGCCACCCTCCCACTTGAGCACTGCGGCGACCATGTCGTCGATCAGCCGGTGCTCGTAGGTGAGCCCGCGGGCCTCGAACTCCTCCTTGAACTCGGCCTCGTAGACCTCCTGGAAGATGTCCTTGAAGCGCCCGTCGTAGGTCTTGAGGATGGTGTTCTTCGTGGACATGTACACCGGGAAGTTGCGCTCCAGCCCGTAACGGAACGAGGCGCGGGCGAAGTCCCGGATCGACTCGTCGAGGTTGTACATGGCCATCGCGACGCCGCTCGACGGGAAGTCGAAGACGTCGATCTCGATCGGCTCGCCCCCGTCCTCGGGCGTCCAAGTGAGGGTCAGCTTGCCCTTGCCCGGGATCTTCACGTCCTCGGCGCGGTACTGGTCGCCGAACGCGTGACGGCCGATCACGATCGGCTTCTTCCAGTTGGGCACGAGCCGCGGGATGTTCGAGATCACGATCGGCTCGCGAAAGATGACGCCGCCCAGGATGTTGCGGATCGTCCCGTTCGGCGAGCGGTACATCTTCTTGAGGCCGAACTCCTCCACCCGGGCCTCGTCGGGGGTGATCGTCGCGCACTTCACCCCCACGCCGTACTTCTTGATCGCGTGGGCGGCGTCGACGGTGATCTGGTCCTCGGTCGCGTCGCGGCTCTCGATGCCGAGGTCGTAGTACTTCAGCTCGACGTCGAGGTACGGCAGGATCAGCTTCTCCTTGATGAACGCCCAGATGATCCGGGTCATCTCGTCGCCGTCGAGCTCGACGATCGGGTTGCGGACTTTGATCTTCGCCACTTCTGCGGGCTCCTAGGGGTCGCTCTCTGGGACTTACGAAACCGGCGGCGATGCTATCGGCGCGCTGCCGAAACCCGCGGCGACCCGCGGCGCACCTGCAGAGCGGGCGCGGGCTAGCTGCGAGAATGCGGGCATGGCGACCGTCGACGAGGCGCGCGCGGGCCACGCGACCCACGAGGTGATCAACCAGGCGTCGCCGCTCGAGCCCTACAACGTGTTCGAGGCCGACGCGGTGCTCCGCGAGGCGCTCGCCCGCGAGGGGGCTGAGTGGGCGCTGGAGCGGGCACGCGAAGTGGGCGAGTTCGCGGGCTCCGAGCGCGCGGTGCGCTGGGGGCGCGAGGCGAACGAGTTCCCGCCGCGGCTGCGCACGCACGACCGCTTCGGCCACCGCATCGACGAGGTTGAGTTCCACCCGGCCTGGCACGAGCTGATCTCCAGGGCGGTCGAGTTCGGCCTGCACGCGATGCCCTGGCGCGAGCCCCGGCCGGGCGCGCACGTCGCGCGCGCCGCGATGTTCATGACGTTCTCGCAGGCCGAGGCGGGCGTCGGTTGCCCCATCTCGATGACCTACTCGGTCGTCCCCGCGCTGCGCGCGCAGCCCGAGCTCGCCGCGGAGTGGGAGCCGCGCTTCACCTCGCTCACCTACGACGGCGAGCGGCTCCGGCCCGCTACCGAGAAGGCCGGCGCGCTGGCCGGCATGGCCATGACCGAGAAGCAGGGCGGCTCGGACGTGCGCGCCAACACTACGGTCGCGCGCCCGCTGAACGGCGGCGGGCCGGGCGGCGAGTACGAGCTCACGGGCCACAAGTGGTTCTGCTCGGCGCCGATGTGCGACGCGTTCTTGGTGCTCGCCCAGGCCGAGGGCGGGCTCTCGTGCTTTTTGCTCCCCCGCTTCACCCCCGACGGGGAGCGCAACCGCATGCACCTGCAGCGCCTCAAGGACAAGCTCGGCAACCGCTCGAACGCGTCCTCGGAGGTCGAGTTCCGCGGCGCCTGGGCGCGGCTCGTCGGCGAGGAGGGGCGCGGCGTGCCGACGATCATCGAGATGGTCAACCACACGCGCCTCGACTGCGTGATCGGCGCCGCCGCGGGGATGCGCTTCGGCACCGCGCAGGCGATCCACCACTGCTCCGAGCGCGCGGCTTTCGGCAAGCTGCTCGTCGACCAGCCCCTGATGCGCAACGTGCTCGCCGACCTGGCGGTCGAGTCCGAGGCCGCGACGATCGGCGCGATGCGCCTCGCGCGCGCCTACGACGAGGCGGCGGCGGGCGACCCCGACGCCGCGAACCTGCGCCGGCTGGCGACCGCGGTCCTCAAATACTGGACGTGCAAGCGCGCCCCCGTTCACGCCGCGGAGGCGCTCGAGTGCCTGGGCGGCAACGGCTACGTGGAGGAGTCCGGGATGCCGCGGCTCTTCCGCGAGTCTCCGCTCAACGGCATCTGGGAGGGCTCGGGCAACGTGCAGTGCCTCGACGTGCTGCGCGGGATGGCCCGCAACCCCGGCTCCGTCGACGCCTTCTTCGCCGAGGTCGCCGAGGCGCAGGGCGCCGACGCACGCCTCGACGGCGCCGCCGCCGAGCTGCGCGCTGAGCTCGGGAACCTCGAGGAGATCGAGGCGCGCGCCCGGCGCGTGGTCGAGCGGATGGCGCTCGTGCTGCAGGGCTCCCTGCTGGTGCGCTTCGGTGACGAGGCGGTGACCGACGCGTTCCTCGCGTCCCGCCTCGGCGGCGACGGCGGCCGGGCCTTCGGCACGCTGCCCGCGGGTGTGGACTTCGGCCGGATCATCGAGCGGCACTCGCCGACCACGCAGGCGAGTTGAACCCCGAGCGCGTCCAGATCGACTACGGCGAGCACGTCGCCCACGTGCGCATGACGCGCGCGGACAAGCACAACGCGCTCGACTGGGAGATGTTCCAGGCGCTGGATGCCGCGATCGACGAGCTCGCCGAGCGCAAGGACGTGCGCGCCGTCGCGCTCTCCGGCGAGGGCAAGAGCTTCTGCTCCGGACTCGACTTCCCGAGCTTCCTGGCGGGCGGCATCGACTTCGAGACGCTCTTTGAGCGCCGGGAGGGCGACCCGGCGAACGTCGTGCAGCGCATCACCTACGGGTGGCTGCGACTGCCCATGCCGGTGATCGCGGCGGTGCACGGCAACTGCCTGGGCGGCGGGGCGCAGCTCGCGCTGGGAGCCGACATCCGCATCGGCCAGCCGGGCCTGCGCTTCTCGGTGATGGAGATCAAGTACGGACTGATCCCGGACATGGGGATCACCCAGACCCTCCCCACGCTCGTCGGCCTCGACGTCGCCAAGGAGCTCACGTTCACGGGCCGCATCGTGGAGGCCGAGGAGGCCGACCGGGTGGGGATCGTGACCCGGCTCGCCGATGACGCCCGCGCGGCCGCGCTCGAGCTGGCCGCGGAGATCGCCACGCGCTCGCCCGACGCGGTGCGCCGGGCGAAGCGCCTGTGGAACGCCGCCCACCGCGCCCGCGCCGAGGAGTCGCTAGCGTTGGAGGCGGAGCTGCAGCGCGAACTACTCGGCACGCCGAACCAGGCTGCTGCAGTGCAGGCGGCGTTCTCGGGGGAGCCTGCGCGGTTCGACGACCCGGGATGAGGCACCGTCAAGCGATCCCCAGCGCGGGTCGATAGGGAAATGATGAGGGGCATGGACGCCACGTACGAAGAGCGACGCCTCGCCGCGCGCGCGGCGGGCCTGATGATGCTCGCCGGCGCCGCCCTGGCGACCATCACGGTCCTCCTCCCCCCGGGCGCGGCCGGCTCGGACGTTCTGATCCTCGTGCTCGCCCTCGGCCTCGCCGCCCTCGGCATCACGCTCGTGGCCCTGCGCCGCGCCTCCGAGGTCGTCCTCGGGATCGCGATCGCGCTCGGCACGGTGGCGATCACCCTCGGCACCCGCGAAGGGGGTCTCGTCGGCACCGGCACGAGCGACAACGAGATGCTCTACGTCTGGATCTGCCTGTTCGCGTTCAACTTCCTGGCGTTCAGGCACGCCCTCGCGCAGCTCGCGTTCATCGCCGTTGGTTACGGGTGGCTGCTCAGCGGGGCCCCGCTCGACGAGGCGGTCACCCGCTGGCTCGTATCGATCAGCACGCTGTTCGTCGCCGGCCTGCTCGTCGCGCACCTGCGCAGCAGCCGGAACCGGCTCGTCGGCGAGCTCGAGCAGCGGGCGCGAGTGGATGGGCTCACCGGGGCGCTCAACCGCCGCTCCTTCGAGGAGCGCGCCAACCTCGAGCTCGCGCGTGCCCAGCGCGAGGGGAAGCCGGTGAGCCTGGTGATCATCGACGTCGACGGCTTCAAGCGCCTGAACGACGCGCACGGCCACCCCACCGGCGACGCGATCCTGCGCCGCATCGCGAACCGGCTCGAGCTCGAGACCCGCCAGACGGACGCGATCGCGCGGCCCGGCGGCGACGAGTTCGCGGTGCTGCTGCCCGGGGCCACCACCGGCGACGCGCTCGCGGTCGCGGAGCGGCTCCTCTACGCCGGCTCCGGCGAGGAGGAGCCGGGCGTGACGCTCTCGATCGGCGTCGCGACCGGACCGCCGCCGGACGGCTCGTTCCGCGCGCTCTGGGAGCAGGCCGACGCCGCGATGTACGAGGCGAAGCGCGCGGGCGGCAACGCGGCGCGCGTGCACGGCCTCGACGAGCCGGCCGCGCTCGCCGCCGCGGGCTAGGCCCGCGGACCCCGGCCCGGGAGCTGGGCCGCGTACGATCACCACATGGGTCGCGGCGCGCTCACGCTGTTCCGCCTACGCGGCATCCGCGTGGGTGTGGACTACTCGTGGTTCTTCGTCCTGTTCCTGGTCATCTTCTGGCTCTCGAACCTGTTCGAGACCGCGCTCGGGGTCGACGACTCCTCGGCGCTGCCGTACGTGCTCGCCGTCGCGAGCGCGCTCGCCTTCTTCGCCTCGATCCTGCTGCACGAGCTCGGGCACGCCCTGGTGGCGATCCGGCACGGCATCGGGATCAGCGAGATCACGCTCTGGCTCTTCGGCGGGGTCGCGCGGATGACCCGCGACACCGACTCGGCGGCGACCGAGTTCAAGGTGGCGATCGCCGGGCCGCTCGTCACGCTCGCGATCGCCGCGGCCGGAGCCGCCGTCGGCATCGCGCTGACCGGCTCGCGCGAGGGCTTCCTCGAGGCGCTCACGCTCCAGGAGAACGCCGACGTCACCGGGGTCGAGTACGCGATCGCCTGGCTGACCAGCGTCAACGCCCTCGTGCTCATCTTCAATCTGATCCCGGCCTTCCCGCTCGACGGCGGCCGGATCGCGCGCGCGATCGCCTGGGCCGTGACCGGCAATCGCACGAGCGCGACGCGGTTCGCCGGCACCCTGGGACAGATCTTCTCGTACGTCTTCATCGGCGCCGGGCTTTTGCTCGTGCTCAACGACGCCGTGTTCAGCGGCATCTGGCTCGCGGTGATCGGCTTTCTGCTCGGGTCCGCCGCGCGCAACGCGACCGCCGAGACCAGGGTCACCCAGCGGCTCGAGGGCCTGCGCGTGGCCGACGTGATGGACGACGAACCGGTGGCGATCCCCGACGACGCGACCGTCGAGCGCGCCCTCGACGAGTTCTTCCTGCGCTACCGCTGGCCGTGGTTCCCCGTCACCGACGAGGCGCATCGCTTCCGCGGTCTGCTGATCCGCGAGAGCGCTGACGCCGTCCCCGAGCCGGAGCGGCCTACCCAGCGCGTGCGCGACGTCTACGAGCCGGATGTGAGCGGCACCCTCCAGGTGAGCGCGGACGCCCCGCTCGAGGCGCTGCTCGGCAACGAGGCACTGCGCCGGCTGGGCGGCCTGGTCGCGGTCGACCGCGACGGTCGCCTGCTGGGCGTCGTCACGATCCAGCACCTGGGACGCGCCCTGCGGGACGCAGGCGCGGTGCGGGCCCGGTAAGGGCGGGCCCACCCGGGCACGCCGGCGCGCCCGGAAGTAACCACGCCGTCCCGGGAGCCGCGACATTCCCAGCTACGGGGTCGGATTTCTTGTTTATAGGATGCGCCCCGCAGTGCCGAAGCATGACGTTCTTGTCATAGGAGCAGGGCTCGCGGGGCAGCGCGCGGCGCTCGCCGCGGCGGAAAAGGGAGTGACGGTGGGGATCATCTCGAAGGTCCACCCCGTGCGCTCTCACTCGAACGCGGCGCAGGGCGGCATCAACGCCGCGCTGAACCCGGGCGACACTTGGGAGTCGCACGCCTTTGACACGGTCAAGGGCTCCGACTACCTGGGCGACCAGGACGCGATCGAGATCATGTGCAACGACGCGCCCGAGGTGATCCTCGAGCTGGAGCACATGGGGCTTCCGTTCTCCCGGACGGAGGATGGGCGGATCGCGCAGCGTCGCTTCGGCGGCCACTCGCACCACTTCGGCGAGGGTCCGGTGCGGCGGAGCTGCTACGCAGCCGACCGTACCGGCCACATGATCCTCCAGACGCTCTATCAGCAGTGCATCAAGCACAACGTCACGTTCTTCGACGAGTACCAGGTCGTGGACGTGATCATGAGCGAGGGGCGCTGCGCGGGCGTCGTCGCTTACGAGATCGAGACGGGTGAGCTGCACCTCTTCCGGGCGAAGGCGGTGATCTTCAGCACGGGCGGGCACGGGCGGATCTTCGCGGTGACGTCCAACGCCCACGCGTTCACGGGTGACGGCCCGGCGATCCTGTTCCGGCGCGGGATCCCCCTCGAGGACATGGAGTTCTACCAGTTCCACCCGACGGGGATCGCGAAGCTGGGGATCCTGATCACGGAGGGCGTGCGCGGCGAAGGGGGCGTGCTGCGCAACCATCACGGCGAGCGCTTCATGGAGCGCTACGCCCCGACCATGAAGGACCTGGCCAGCCGCGACGTCGTCTCGCGCGCGATCTACATGGAGATCCGGGAGGGACGCGGGATCAACGGGAACAAGTGGGTCCACCTGGACGCGACGCACCTGGGTCGCGAGGTCGTCGAGACGAAGCTCCCGGACATTGCGGATTTCTGCCGGACGTACCTCGGGATCGACCCGGCGGTCGACCCGATCCCCGTGGCGCCCACGGCGCACTACGCGATGGGCGGCATTCCGACCGACGTGGACGGGCGCGTCGTGATCGACGACTGGAAGACGATCGTGCCCGGCCTGTACGCGGCGGGCGAGTGCGCCTGCGTGAGCGTCCACGGGGCGAACCGTCTCGGCACCAACTCGCTCCTCGACCTGGTGGTCTTCGGCCGCAGGGCGGGACGCCACATGGCGGAGTTCTGCAAGGAAACGGACCTGGCGCCGCTGCCGCAGGACGCGCTCGACGCCACGCGCGAGACCTTCGACCGCCTCTTCTCCGGCCAGGGCGATGAGTCGCCGGCGAAGATCCGGGAGGAGCTCCAGTGGACCATGATGGACTATGTCGGCGTCTTCCGGGAGCAGGCCGGACTGGAGCACGCGGTCCAGAAGGTCCGGGAGCTGAAGGAGCGTTACACCCGCATCCGGGTCCAGGACCGGAGCCGCGTCTTCAACACGGACGTCCTGGAGGCGTGGGAGCTCGGCAACCTGCTCGACGTGGCGGAGGTCACC
>DATCLC010000027.1:0-10951 GCA_036564135.1 Solirubrobacterales bacterium | reverse complement strand
AGCCGCATCGCGCATGACGCGTGGGCGGCAAGTTATCACCCAGTGCGGCCTTTGTTCGGCGGCGGAGCGGTTCTGGGGCGAGACCGCACGAAAGCGCGGCGAGGATCTATCCTCGGCGACCGTGCCTAACGAGCTAGTAGTAATGAAGTTCGGCGGGACGTCCGTCGCCAGCGCCGACGACATCAAGCGCGCGGCGCGGCGCATCGTCGCCGCCCGCGAGAGCGGCAAGCGCGTGGTCGCCGTCCTGTCGGCGCGCGGGAAGACCACCGACGAGCTCGTGAACATGGCGTACGAGATCTCGGACGCGCCCCACGAGCGTGAGATGGACATGCTGCTGTCCGTCGGCGAGCGCATCTCGTGCGCGCTGTGCGCGATGGCGATCCACGACATGGGCTACAACGCCGTCTCGCTGACCGGTTCGCAGGCCGGCATCGTCACGGACTCGGTCCACACCAAGGCGCGCATCCTCGAGGTCCGCGCCGACCGCATCCGCTCGGCCCTCGACGAGGACAAGATCGTCCTCGTCGCCGGCTTCCAGGGCGTCTCCGGCGACAGCCGCGACGTGACGACGCTTGGCCGCGGCGGGTCGGACACCACGGCGGTCGCGCTCGCCGCCGCGCTCGACGCGAGCGTCTGCGAGATCTACACGGACGTCGAGGGCGTGTTCTCGGCGGACCCGCGCATCTGCCCGGGCGCCCGCAAGCTCGACGTCGTCTCCTTCGAGGAGATGCTCGAGATGTCCGCCTCGGGGGCTGGCGTGCTGCAGCATCGCTCGGTCGAGTACGCGCGCAACCACGGGGTGCGGATCCACTGCCGCAGCTCGTTCGACGATACCCCCGGTACCCTCGTCGTCGCGGAGGACGAATCCATGGAGCAACCGATGGTCACAGCCGTCACCCACACCACCAACGAGGCGCGGGTGACGATCACAGGGGTCGCCGATGAACCCGGCATCGCGGGCCGCATCTTCGGCGCGCTCGCCGACGCGAACGTGAACGTCGACATGATCATCCAGAACGAGCCGATGGCCGACGACCGCAAGGCCGACATGTCGTTCACGGTCTCGCGCGACGAGCTGCGCACGGCGACCAAGGTGATCGAGGACCTGGGCATCGGTGACTCCGTCACCGCCGACGAGAACATTGGCAAGGTCTCCGTCGTCGGCGCCGGCATGAAGAGCCATCCGGGCGTTGCGGCGAAGGTCTTCCGCACGCTCGGTGACCTCGGCATCAACATCGAGATGATCTCGACGTCGCCGATCAAGATCTCCTGTGTGATCTCCTCCGACCGGGTTCCCGACGCCGTGCAGGCCCTGCACGAGGCGTTTGAGCTCGGCGCGGACGCGGTCAAGCCCGAGGACCCCACGGGCGTCCACCGCCCAGTCGTGCGCTCATGAGTGAGGGCTACCGCGTCGGCGTCCTCGGCGCGACCGGGGCCGTCGGATCCACGATCCTGACCGTCCTCGAGGAGCGCGGCTTCCCCGTCGCCGAGCTCGTGCCGCTGGCCTCGGAGCGCTCCGCGGGCAGGCGGCTTGCGTTCGCCGGCGACGAGGTGGAGGTCAAGGCCCTGTCTGCGGAGTCGATCCAGGGCCTCGACGTCGTGCTCTCCTCGGCCGGCGGCGCGGTGAGTTCCGAGTGGGCGCCGCGGATCGTCGACGCCGGCGCCGTGGTCGTCGACAACACGAGTTACTGGCGGATGCACGACGACGTGCCGCTCGTGGTCGCCGAGGTCAACCCGGACGCGATCGAGTCGCACCGCGGGATCGTCGCCAACCCGAACTGCACGACGATGGTGATGATGGTCGCGCTCGCGCCCATCCACCGCGCGGTCGGCATCGAGCGCATCGTCGTCTCGACCTACCAGGCCGTCTCGGGCACGGGCCAGAAGGCGATCCAGGAGCTGCTCGACCAGTCGCGGGCGATCCTCGCGGGCGAGAAGCCGGAGGCGAAGGTGTACCCGCACCAGATCGCCTTCAACATCATGCCCCAGGTGGAGAGCTTCAAGGACGGCGACGACTACACCACCGAGGAGCGCAAGGTGATGGCCGAGGCGCGCAAGATCCTCGGCGAGACCGAGGAGTCGCTGCGCATCTCGGCGACCTGCGCGCGCGTGCCGGTGATCGCCGGGCACTCCGAGTCGATCAACATCCAAACGCGCGAGCCGCTTTCGCCGGAGCGCTGCCGCGAGATCCTCGCCGAGGCCCCGAACGTCGTCGTCGCGGACTCGCCGGGCGAGGCCATCTACCCGCTGGCCGCGGACGTGGCCGGGCGCGACGAGGTCGTCGTCGGGCGCGTGCGTCGCGACCCCTCGCACGAGCGCTGCCTCAACCTCTGGGTGGTCGGCGACAACCTGCGCAAGGGCGCCGCGACCAACGCCGTGCAGCTCGCCGAGCTGCTTGCCGAGCGCGATCTCATGCGCGTGCCGGCGGGCGCCGGCTCGTTCGCGTGAGCGGACGACGCGGGGCGCGCTTCGGAAGTTATCCGTAGGACTACGGGTTAGTCACGATGTGATCGGGCTCGTCGGCGGTCAGCCTGGCGGCGACCCCGAGGAAGGAAGGGTCAATGTCAAGCAAGCACCGCCGCCCGCTCGCCTTCGCCGCCGCGCTCGCCGCGCTGGCGCTCGCCGCGTGCGGCACCGAGACGATCGACGCCGACGATCTCGCCACCAAGATCCGCGACCAGATGTCGGCGCAGGTCGGGGTGGATCCCGAGCAGGTCACGGTCGAGTGCCCCGACGGCATCGAGGTCGAGGAGGGCCGCACGTTCGAGTGTGATCTCACAGCGCCCAACGGCGATCCCGTGATCGTCGAGGTCACCCTCACGAACGACGACGGCGGCTTCGAGGCGATCGTCCCGCCCGAGCAGTTCGAGGATCAGAACGCGGGCCAGGGCGCCGAGTAGGCGTCGGCGCCAGCTAGTCGCCCAGATCCTCGGCCGCGTCCGCGAAGCGCTCGGCGAGCGCGCGGAAGAAGTCCGAGCGGGTGACGACCGCGTGCACGCGCCCGTCGGTCGCGATCGGGACGATCAGCACCCGATGGTGCAGGAAGATCTCGGCGATCTGCGTGTCGGCGTAGTCGTCCGAGACCAGCACGTGGTCGCGCGTCAGGTACTTGCTGATCGGCTCGTCGCGGCACTCCTCGCGGCGCTCGATCTGCTCGTCGATCGAGCGCTTGATCATCGCCGCCGAGCCCATCGTGCCGATCCAACCGGGGAAGAGGGCGGCGAGGAACTCGCGCTCGCCGAAGATCCCCGCGAACCGGCCGTCCTCCTCGACTGCGGGGAGCGCGGGCAGCCCCGACTCCAGGACGCGGGCGACCGCGGTGCCCACCGGGTCGCTGGCGCGCAGAGGCTTCACCTCCCGGATGGCGCTGTTGGCGATTGTCGCGGGCATCGGCTCCTTCCTCCTAGGCGATGTACCGAAGCGCAACATACGCCGTCGCGAGGACGAGGCTCGCGAGGGTCGCGGGCACGCCCACCGCGAGGAAGCGCATGAAGCCGATCGGGCGTCCGGCGCGCTCGGCGAGGCCGGCGGCGGCGACGTTGGCGGCGGCGGCGATGATCGTGGCGTTGCCGCCGAAGCAGGCGCCCAGCGACAGCGCCCACCAGTAGGCGTCATCCAGGCCGTCGCCCTGGAGCGACTCCACCACCGGGATCATCGCCGTCGTGAACGGGATGTTGTCGACGACCCCGGAGCCGATCCCCGCGATCCAGACGATCCCGAGCAGCTCGGCGGTGCGGTCGCCGCCGGTGAGGTCCTGCGTGGCCCGCGCGACCTCGTCGATCGCGCCGGTCTCCTCGAGCGCGCCGACGATCACGAAGAGGCCGACGAAGAAGAAGAGGGTGGGCCACTCGATCCCCGCGAGCACGTCCTCGAGATCGAGGCGCGTGATGAGGAGGGCGACGGCGGCGCCCGTGAGGGCCACGGTGGCGGGCTCGATGTGCAGGGCCTGGTGCGCGAAGAAGGCGAGGATCGTCAGCACCAGCACCGGGACGCTGCGGCGCAGCTCGTCCCAGTCGCGGATCGAGGCGCGCGCGTCGAGCTCCAGGACCGCGTCGCGGTTGCGCTCGTCGATCTGCAGGCGCGAGCGGAAGACGAGGTAGAGGGCGCCGACGATCACGCCAAGCGTGATCACGACGGCCGGGGCGAGGTTGACGATGAAGCTGTTGAAGCTCAGGTCGGTGGATCCCGCGATGATGATGTTCGGCGGGTCGCCGATCAGCGTCGCCGTGCCGCCGATGTTCGACGCGATCACCTCGATGATGATCAGCGGGATCGGGTCGATGTCCAGCGCGTCCGCGAGCAGGAACGTGACCGGGACGACGAGCAGGATCGTGGTCAGGTTGTCGAGGAACGCGGAGAGCAGCGCCGTCGTGCCCGCCATGTAGAGGACGACCAGGAAGGGCTTGCCGCGCGAGAGCTGCCCGGCGCGCACGGCGATGTAGTCGTAGACCCCGGTCTGCTGCGTGATGTAGACCAGGATCATCATCCCGGCGAGCAGGCCGATCGTGTTGAAGTCCACGGCCTCGATCGCGTGCTCCTGGTCATAGGCGTCGCCCACGAAGAGCACGACGATCGCCGCGCCGATCAGCGCGATCTTGGTGCGGTGGATCCTCTCGCTCGCGATGAGCGCGAGCGCGAGCAGGAACGTGGCGACGGCTACTGCCATGGGCTGAGCAGGCTACGCGTTACGCAGTAGCCGACGCGGCGAGCACACGCTGGGATTGACGGCCCCTTAGCTCTCGGCGAGCGCCTCGACGACGGCGCGGGCGGTGTCCTCGTCGACCTCCGCCTGCTTCGCGTAGAGCGCTACGGCCTCGTCGATGCGCCCGAAGAGCACGAGCTGCTCGATCTCGGGCGAGGGCTTGGGATGTTCGGCGACTTCACTCATGGCGACTGGATAACCGGGTTAACCGCGCGGGCAGGTTAGCAACCAGGCGCAGGGTGCCTTCAGCGGCGCTTGCCCTTGCCCTGGTTGAACCCGCGCCGGCCACGCGGACGCGCCGCCTTGCGGCGAAACCCCCGCGAATTGGGGATTGCGGGTCGGAGCCTTCCTCGATCTCGTGGGCTGTTGGCCCGCGCGGACTTGCGGCACAGTCGGTGCCCCGAGCGAGCAGTGGCTCCGTGGCCGCGGATCAGATGGCCGGCGGGCCCACCGGTGGTTTGCGCGCCGGGTGTCGGTGGCGCTTCCCACCGGTGCACGGCGCGGCATCCCGGTAGACACGGCATTTTCAGCAGAGAGGAGCTCGACATGAACACGACCACCACCGCAGCCGCCCGCATCGACGCGCTGCGCAGTGCGATCGACGGCGACGCCTTCGCGGCGGGCGAGGTCGGCTGGGACGAGGCGCGGGGCGCCTGGAACCTGGCCGTCGACCAGAGGCCCGCGGCCGTTGCCCTGCCCGAGAGCGCGAGCGACGTGGCGACCGCGGTGCGCTGGGCGTGCTCGGCGGGGCTGCGGATAGCCGTGCAGGGCACGGGGCACAACCCGATCCCGTACGGCGACCTCGGCGACGCCCTGCTCATCAAGACCGGCCGGATGCGCCGCGTCATGATCGATCCCGAGGCGCGCATCGCGCGCGTGGAGGCTGGCGCCCAGTGGGGCGACGTGGTCCCGCTCGCTGCCGAGCACGGGCTCGCGGCGCTCGCGGGCTCCTCGCACGACGTCGGCGTGGTGGGCTACGCGCTCGGCGGCGGCGTGAGCTGGCTCGCCCGCCGGCACGGGCTGGCCGCTGAGAGCGTGCGCGCGATCGAGCTCGTCACCGCCGACGGGCGCGAGGTGCGCGCGACGCCGTTCGAGAACGGCGAGCTGTTCTGGGCCCTGCGCGGCGGCGGCGGCAACTTCGGCGTCGTCACGGCGATCGAGCTCGGGCTCTTCGACGAGCCCGAGATCTACGCCGGCGCGCTCTTCTTCCCGCTGGAGCGGTCTGGGGAGGTGCTGCGCGCCTGGCGTGCCTGGACCGACACCGTTCCCGACGAGATGACCTCGATCGGGCGCTTCATCGAGTTCCCAGAGCTCGAGATCATCCCCGAGCCGCTGCGCGGCAACTCGTTCGGCGTCCTCGAGGCGACGTTCCTTGGGCCGGAGGCCGTCGGCGCCGACGTCATCGCCCCGCTGCGCGAGCTCGGTCCCGGCATGGACACGTTCGGGATGGTCGGCCCCGACGCGCTGCTCGCGCTGCACATGGACCCGCCGGAGCCCGTTCCCGGGCTGGGCGCGGGCGGCATGCTCGCCGACCTGAACGACGATGTGATCACGGCCGTCGACGAGACGATCGGCGCTGGCACGGACTCGCCGCTGATCACCTTCGAGTTCCGCCACCTGGGCGGCGCGCTGGCCAGGCGCGGCACCGGAGCGCTCGGCAGCCTCGACGGCGCCTTCCTGACCTACGGCGCCGGGATGGTGACGGGCCCCGAGGCGGTCGCGGCGATCACGGAGCGGCTGCGGGCGGTCTACGAGGCGCTTGAGCCCGTCGTGGGCGGGCGACCGTACATGAACTTCATCGAGGAGCGGACGGACACCTCGGCGATGTTCGAGCCGGCGGCGTACGAGCGACTGCGGTCGGTGAAGGCGGCGGTGGATCCGGACGGGTTGTTCCGTGGGAATCACGAGATAGCCGCCGCTTAGGCCTGCTCACGTTGCGCTGGGGGCGGCCGCCGCTGTCGCCCCCAGGGGAAGCGCGCGTCGTGCCGGTCGCTTCCCAGGGGGTAGGCCTTCCAGGCCCGCTCGCTCGTCCATCCGTGGGCGGATCTCCCCTGGGATGCGACTTCGGCTCAGCGGCACGAGTCCGCTGTGGGTAGGTACACGAGCAACGCGCCGCCAACCCCCGTTCTTCCGCCGAACCCGCGAGCGGAAAAGAGGAAGGCCCGGGGGAATCCCGGGCCTCACGCCAAGGTGATCTCCACCTACTGGGCCTAAGCCGGCACCGCCGCCGCCAGCCGCTGCTCCACCGGCTCCGTCGAAGCAATGTGCTTCGGCATCCCGAGCTCCCTCGGCTCGAAGCCGAGCGCCAGGCCGACGAGCTGGGGGAGGTGCAGGATCGGCAGGCCGAGGTCGCGGCCGACGATCTTCGCGGCCTCCGGCTGCTGCATGTCCAGGTTGAGGTGGCACAGCGGGCACGGGGTGACGAGCGCGTCCGCGCCCGCGTCGATCGCGTCGCCGACGTGCGTGCCCGCCTGGCGCAGCGACGTCTCGCGGTTCATCGTCACGACCGGGAAACCGCAGCACTTGCGGGCGCCGTCGTACTCGACGACCGTGCCGCCGAGCGCCTCGATGACCTTCTCGAGGTAGAGGTCGCGGTCAGGATGGTCTTCGTAGCCCAAGCGGTGCCGCGGGCGGACGATGTAGCACCCGTAGAACGGGCCGATCCGCAGGCCGGTGAGCGGCCGCTTGACCTGCTCGCGCAGGCGGTCGAGGCCGTAGTCCTCGACGAGCACCCACAGGAAGTTCTTGTTCGAGAAGCCGGGCTTGCCCTTCTCGTATTTGAGGCCCTCCTCGGCGAGGATCTCGTTGATGTGCGCCCGGTACGCCGAGTTCGCGTCGAGGCGCTGCTGGCACTCCGACTGCGCGCCCTGGCAGGTCGAGCAGATGTTCATCATCGGCAGGCCCGTCTGCTGCGCGAGCGCGAACGTGCGCGCGTTCAGCGTGTCGGCGAGCTCCTGGTTGTGCTCGGCGATCACGCCGGCGCCGCAGCAGTTGGCGCGATCGAGCTCGACCAGCTCGATGCCCAGGCGGTCCGCCACGAGCGCCATCGAGCCGTGCAGCTCGGGGGTGAAGCCGCGTGAGACGCAGCCCGGCCAGTAGGCCAGCTTGAGGTTCGTGGCCATCAGGAATCCCTCCGTTCCTCGGCGTTCTGGTTGGTGGTCTCGGCGCTCGCGCCGGCAACCTCGCTCCCGCCTTCCGTGAGCTGGACGACGTCCGAGGGCTCCGGATCGTCCTCCACGCCGCTGATGTAGAGGTTGAGCTCCTCGCGGTGCTCCTCGGCGTGCTTGTAGATGCGCTTGACGTGGTCCTGCGCATCGCCCGGAAGCTTGGGATGGATGCCGGGGATCAGCTTGGGCAGGGACCGCATCTTGCCGGTGCGGATCCCGCGGATCGCGGTCGGCAGCGAGCCGAGCAGGCCCTTGATGGCGCCCTTCGAGGGCTTGAGCTTGCCCTTGATCCCCTGCGCGTAGGACTCCTGGAGGAGCAGCGACTCGTCCAGGGTGCCCTTCTTCTCGATGATCTTCACGAACGCGGTCTCGTGACGGCGTCCGTTGTTGCGGTCGTCGATGTCGTGATCGTGGCCCGCTAGACGGCGCAGGCGCATGATCTGGTCCATCGGCGCGACGCCCTTGGGGCAGGCGTCCACGCACGAGAAGCAGTGCGTGCAGTCGTAGATGCCGTGCGGGTCCTGCGCGAGGTCGTGCAGGCGCGCCTCGGTGTCGACGTCGCGCGGGTCACCGACGAAGCGGTAGGCCTTGGCGAGCGCCGCCGGGCCGATGAATTCCGGGTCGGCCTCCATGGAGAGGCACGACGACACGCACGCGCCGCACTGGATGCAGGCGATGGTCTGGGTGATGTCGACCATCGTCTCGGGCGGCACGATGCGCTCGCGCTCGGGCGGGTTGCCGTCGTCGATCAGCCACGGGGTGACGCGCCGGATCTTCTTCCAGTGCGTCGACTCCATGTCGGTGACCAGGTCCTTGATCACGGGCATGTTGCCCATCGGCTCGACCACGATCGGCTGGTTGCCGTTCCCCGCGCCCTCGGCCGCGGTCTCGGTCTTCTCGGCGAGCCGGTTGGCGCGCTCCTGCGCCTCGCCGATCTGCGTGAGGCAGGCCAGGGTGGACTGGCCGTTGATCTTCACCCCGCAGGAGCCGCAGATGGCGGCGCGGCAAGAGCAGCGGACGCCGAGCGACCCGTCCTGGCGGTCCTTGGCCTGCAGGAGGCCGTCGAGCACGGAGAGCGTCGGGTCGAGCTCGACCTCGAAGTCCTCCCAGTAGGGGCCGGCGGGTCCACGGTCGTCGGCCTCCGGCTTCTGGCGCCTAACTCGCAGCGTGTACTCCGCCATTGGCTCCTGCCTTTCCGTCTCGGCTTACTTCAATACGTTCGCTCGGCCGGCTGCCACTGGGTGATCGTGACCGGCGCGTACCCGATCTTGGGCTCGTCACCGTCGAGCGTGAGCGTGATGTGCTTCAACCACTCCTCGTCGTTGCGCTCGGGGTAGTCCGTGCGGTACTGGGCCCCGCGGCTCTCGGTGCGGTGCAGCGCGGCGATGCACGTGCACTCGGCCGAGTCGAGCATGAAGCTGAGCTCGAGCGCCCCGAGGATGTCCTGGTTGAAGACCGTGCCGCGGTCGTCGATGTAGGCGGTCTTCGCCTCCTCCTTGAGACGGCGAACGGTCTCCAGGGCCTTGGTGAGGCCCTCCTCGTCGCGGAAGACCGCGACGTACTTGTCCATCGTGGTGCCGAGCTCGTGCTTGATCTCGGAGATGCGCCGGCCGGTGGCGCGCTCGCGCTTCATGATCTCGGCGATCTTCGCCTCCTCGTCGGCCAGAATCGCCCGCGACGGGCGGCTCCAGTCGATCCGCTTCGCGCGGTCCGCAGCGTGCGCGCCGGCGCGCCGGCCGAAGATCAGCGTGTCGAGCAGCGAGTTCGCGCCCAGGCGGTTGCCGCCGTGCACGGAGACGCAGGCGCACTCGCCTGCCGCGTACAGGCCCGGGATCGAGGTGGCGCCGTTGACGTCGGTCTTGACGCCGCCCATCGTGTAGTGGTTGCCCGGCTTGATGCGGATCGGCTCGCGGGTGATGTCCACGCCCGCAAAGTCTCGGCCGACCAGCACGATCTCGCGCAGCGCCTCGTGGATGCGCTTCTTGGGCACGACCGTGATGTCGAGCGCGACGGTCCCGTCCGGGAAGCCGCGGCCCTCGTTGATCTCGGTCTGCTCGGCGCGCGAGACGACGTCGCGCGAGGCAAGCTCCATCTTGTTGGGCGCGTACTTCTCCATGAAGCGCTCGCCCTTGGCGTTGAGCAGGTGCGCGCCCTCGCCGCGCGCGCCCTCGGTGATGAGGAAGCCCTTGCCCGCCAGCGTGGTCGGGTGGTACTGGATCATCTCCATGTCCATGAGCGGCGCGCCGGCGCGGTAGGCCATCGCGATGCCATCGCCGGTGCAGATCAGCGCGTTGGTGGTGGGCTTCCAGATCTGCCCGTTGCCGCCGGTGGCGAGGATCACGTTCTTGGCCTCGAACAGCTCCATCGAGCCGTCGCGCACGTTGCGGGTGACGGCGCCGACGCAGTTGCCGTCGTCGTCGATCGCCAGCGCGGTGGTGAAGTACTCCTCGTAGCGATCGATGAGGTCGGAGTACTTCATGAGCTGCTCGTAGAGCACGTGCATGATCGCCTGACCGGTGATGTCGGCGACGTAGAACGTGCGGGCCTGCGAGGCGCCGCCGAAGGCGCGGGTCCCGAGCTTGCCCTCTTCGTTGCGGTGGAAGGGGACGCCCAGGTGCTCGAGATGAAGGATCTCGTTCGGCGCCTCGCGGCACATGATCTCGATCGCGTCCTGGTCGCCCAGGTAATCCGAGCCCTTGACCGTGTCGAACGCGTGCGACTCCCAGGAGTCGTCGGGATTCAGCGCGGCATTGATGCCGCCGGCCGCCGCGTTCGAGTGCGAGCGGACCGGATGAACCTTGCTCATGATCGCCACCGTCGCCCCGCCGCGTGCCGCCGCCAAAGCGGCGCGCTGGCCGGCGAGGCCGGCGCCGATGATCAGGACGTCGTGTGCGGGCATAGGCCGCACAATAGCCGTGTGCTAGCCCGGAGCGAGCTTTGCCTGTAGCGCGCGCGACACCTGCTCGACGGTGACGACGCCGCGCAGGCGCCCGTCGGCGTCGACCGCCATCAAGGCGCCGAGTGTGCGCAGCGGCTCCGAACCGATCAGCGATTCCAATGGCGTGTCGACCCGCACCTGCTC
>DATCLC010000026.1:0-38843 GCA_036564135.1 Solirubrobacterales bacterium | reverse complement strand
CGCGTGGAAGAACTCCAGCACCTCGACGGGCGACGGCGCCGCGCCCACGTTGACGGCGACGAGCTCGTCGAGGCCGAGGTTCCTGCGGAGCCCCGCGAACATCGCCTCGTCCGCCTGCGCGGCCGCGGCGGCGATCTCCTCCGGTACGGGCTTGCCGGCCTGCTCGAGCCGGACCTTCTCGAGCGCCGCATCGAGCCCCTTCTGCGCGGGCACGCGCTGCTTTTCGGGCAGGCCAGCGAGCATCGCCTCGAGCCCTGCCTTGAGCTTCTCCCAGACGCGCGGCACGGCGAAGAACCACGTCGGCCGCACCTGCGGGAGGAACTCGACGATGCGGCGCGGGTCGGGGCAGACCGTGACCGAGATACCGCGCACCACCGGCAGGTAGTAGTGCGCGCCGCGCTCGGCGATGTGCGCCGCGGGCAACCACGAGATCACCCGGGCGCCGCGCTCGGGCAGGTCGATGATGCCGTCCACGGCGGCCACCAGGCTCATCAGGTTGCGGTGTGAGAGCTGGACGCCCTTCGGCGGGCCGGTGGTGCCGGACGTGTAGATCAGCGTGAGCAGATCGTCGGGCTCGACCGCCTCCGCGGTCGCCCCTGCGTCGAATCCGGGATCGAGCTCCTCGAGCTCGGCGAGGGTGTGAGTCCCGCCCTCGCCGTCGACCACGACGACGTGCTCGAGGTCGGGCAGCTCGGCGCGCGCCCGCTGGAAGCTCTCGAGGAAGGTCGACTCGACCACCGCGACGCGCGCACCCGCGTCGCGGCACACGTAGGCGATCTGCTCTGGAGAGGAGGTCTGGTAGATCGAGAACGGGACGGCGCCGAGGTGCACCGCCGCGAGATCCGTGGGGATGAACTCCCAGCGGTTCGACATGAGCAGCGCGACCGCATCGCCCTTGCCAACGCCGAGCTTCGCGAGCCCGCCGGCGAGTCGGCCCGTGCGCTCGGCAAGCTCGCTCCAGGTCAGCTCGACCCCGCGCTCGGGGTCGCGGATCGCGAGGTCATCGCCGACGCGCTCGACGGTGCGCGCGAAGGCGAGCGCCAGGTTGCGCGCGTACAGCTCGGGTGCCTCGCCGCCGGTCGCGTAACGCTCCGCAGTCGTGGCCTCCATAACCCATCCTCCCGTCTCTTTGCCTCTCCTCGCTGCGGACGCTATCGCGATTTGACATCGCCGTGGCCGGGTGAAAGGGAGCCTGGGCTCCAACGGGCTCGGGATACCTGTCCCCCCACTGGGGTGGGCAGCTCAGGCGCGAGGCGCCTAGCGAACCGAGAAGCCCTCGCCGGTCAGCCGGTCGATGTCGTTCGTGAGGCCGATCAAAAACAGCATCACGACGAGGGCGAAGCCGACCACGCTCGCACGCTCCATGGTCTGGAACGACACCGGCCGGCGCCGGACCTTCTCGATCACGCTCCAGAAGATGTGGCCACCGTCGAGCGGCAGGAACGGGAAGAGGTTGATGATCGCCAGCGACAGGCTGATCAGGGCGAGCACGCCGAGCGCCTGGCGTGTGTCGAACTCGAACGACTGGCGCGTGACCTCGTAGCTGCCGACGACCCCCGAGATCTGCTCGCGCGTCTCGGGGTCCAGGATGTTCACGAACACCTCGGCGGTGCGCTCGGTGACGAACCACATCCGGTCGAGCGCCCAGGTCGCCGCGTCGCCCGGTGAGCTGTCTACGGGGACGAGGTCGGTGAGCTCGAACGCGATCCCCATCCGGAAGCGCCCCAGCTCCCCGTCGTAGAAGGGCCGCACCTCGAGCGTGCGCCGCTCGCCGTCGCGCTCGACCGTGATCGTCGCTTCCTCCGTCGCGCGGCAGCCGTCGGTGAGCGGGCCCTCGCAGCTGAAGCGCTCGAACGACTCGGTGATCTCGCGCTGCTGCTCGGCGGTGGCGTCGCGCACCCGGACCCCGTTCACCGCGATCACGCGGTCGCCCGGCTCGAGCACCCCGTCCGCTGGCGCGTTCTCCTCCACGGCGCCGACGGCGATGGACGTCGGCTCCTGCAGGCTGAAGCCGAGGGCGAACAGGATCGCGAAGGCGATCACCAGGTTCACGAACGGCCCCGCGGCGATCACGACGATCCGCTTCCAGACGGGCTGCGCGTAGTACCCCCGGTGGGCGTCCTCGGGCGGCAGCTTCTCGTCCGGGTTCATCCCGGCGATCTTCACGAAGCCCCCGAGGGGGATCCAGCCGATCCCGTACTCGGTCTCCCCGCGCCGGACCGCCGCCAGCTTCGGCGGGAAGAACAGATAGAACTTCTCGACCTTCATGCCGACGGCCTTGGCCGCCGTGAAGTGGCCCGCCTCATGGAGGATGATCAGCGCGGCGAAGCCGAGGAAGGCGAGGAGCCAGCTCATGCGACCGCGCCCTCGAGGAAGTCACGGGCGCGCTCGCGCGCCTCGGCGTCGACCGCGTAGAGGTCCTCGAAGTGCGTGGGCACGGTGGCGGGGACCTCGGCCAGCGTCCGCTCGATGACCTCGGGGATCGCCGTGAACGGGATGCGGCCGTCGAGGAAGGCCTCGACCGCTACCTCGTCGGCGGCGTTCAGCACGCAGGGCGCCGTGCCGCCCGCCTCACCGGCCTCGCGAGCCAGCCGCAGGCACGGAAAGCGCTCTAGGTCGGGCTCCTCGAAGGTCAGCGCTCCGACGGCGGCGAGGTTGAGCGTAGGCAGGGGCACGTCCGCGCGCTCGGGGAAGTGGAGCGCGTACGAGATCGGCACGCGCATGTCGGGGTAGCCCATGTGCGCGAGCGAGGCGCCGTCGTTGAGGTGGACGAGCGAGTGCACGATCGACTGCGGGTGGACGACGACATCGATCGCGTCGTAGGGCACGCCGAAGAGGTGGTGCGCCTCGATCAGCTCAAGTCCCTTGTTGAAGAGCGTCGCCGAGTCGATCGTGATCCGCCCGCCCATGTCCCAGGTCGGATGCGCGAGCGCCTCCTCTACCGTCACGCCGGAGAGATCCTCGCGCTCGCGGAACGGGCCGCCCGACGCCGTCAGCACGAGCCGGTCGACCGTGCCCGGACGCTCGCTGCGGATCAGCTGGAAGAGCGCCGAGTGCTCGGAGTCCACCGGGATGATCGCCGCCCCGCTCGCCTCCGCCAGCGTCGTGACGAGCTCTCCCCCGATCACGAGGCTCTCCTTGTTGGCGAGCGCGACGTCGATGCCCTGGCTGAGCGCGACGATCGTCGGCCCGAGCCCGGCCGCCCCCGTGACCGCGTTCAGCACCAGGTCGGCGCCGCTGCTCGCGATCAGCTCGGTGACGCCGGTCTCGCCGACCAGCACCGAGCCCGGCGGACGCTCGGCGGCGCAGCGCATGGCCGCGTCGGGGTCGGTGATCGCGACGCGCTCCACGCCGTGCGCGTCGGCCTGCTGGCAGGCGCGCTCCCAGCGCGAGTGGGCGGAGATCCCGACGAGCTGAAGCTCATCGCCGGCCGCCTGGATCACCTCCAGGGCCTGCTCGCCGATCGACCCGGTCGACCCCAAGACGACGACCTTCTTCACGCGATCGAGGGTAGCGGTGGGGCCGCCTCGCTCAGTCGCTGCGCGCTGCGACGCCGGGAACCGGCAGGCGGGGCTGAACCTCAGTACACGAACGCGATCGCCAGGTAGTAGCCCGCGACGATCGTGAAGAGGATCGCGTCGAGGCGGTCGAGGAGCCCGCCGTGCGGGCCCATCGCCGTGCCCGAGTCCTTGACGCCGAGGTCGCGCTTGATCATCGACTCGAACAGGTCTCCCAGCGGGGCAAGCACGGCGACCACCGCGCCCATGAGCAGGGCGTCGAGGCCGGGCAGCCAGTCCTGGTAGAGGCCTGCGAACCAGAAGCCGAGCGTGCCGCCGGCGAAGCCCGCGAGCAGGCCCTCGATGGTCTTGTTCGGCGAGATCGCGGGGATCAGCGGGCGGCTGCCGAACAGCCGCCCGCCCACGTAGGCGGCGGTATCGGCAGCGATCGTCCCGACGAGCACGTCGACGAGCAGGGCCGCGCCGTGGTCGGGCAGCTCGCGCAACAGCACGGCGTGCGCGATCGGGATCCCGATCCAGGCAAGCCCGAGAATCGTCACGGCCGCCGAGCCGGTCGCGCCCTCCGGGCCGCCGCGCGCGGCGAGCGCGATGAACAGCACCGGGAAGGCGGCCGCGAACGCGAGCACCATCTGGTAGTGCCCGCCCCAGTAGGCCGCGGCGACCAGCCCCGCCATGCCGAGGATCGCGACGCTGCGCACGGGCCGCGCCACCTTGGCCATCTGGAAGAACTCGAGCATGCAGATCACGCCGATGCCGAACACGATCGCCGCGAAGATCCCGCCCCCGGCGACGATGATGGCGATCGCGAGTGCCGCCCACGGCAGCGCCCACAGCACGCGGTAGAGGGTCTCCCCCGTTCCGCGCTCGGGGCGCACGCGCCGGCGGCCACGGTCGGGCTCGGGCGCGGGCTCCGGCCCCTCGGGCGGCAGCTCGAGGAAGTCCGGGTCGAGACGCACCTCGCGCGCCCGGCGCCGGGCGCGGCGCCGCGATGGGCGACGACGCGACGTCCCCTCCATCAGCGCGACCCGAAGCGCCGCTGGCGCCGGTCGTACTCCGCGAGGGCCTCCTCGAACGCCTCGCGCGTGAAATCCGGCCAGAGCTCGGGGCGGAAGACGAGCTCCGAGTACGCGCATTGCCAGAGCAGGTAGTTGGAGATCCGCAACTCCCCGCTCGTGCGGATCAGAAGGTCGGGATCGTGCATCTCGGGCGCGTACAGGCAGCGCCGGAACTCCTCTTCGCTGGTGCCGTTGAAGCGCCGGGCGGCGTCGATGATCTCGGCGCGCCCGCCGTAGTTGAAGGCGACGAAGAACGTGATCCGGTCGTTGTGGGCGGTCTCGCGCTCGGCCCACTCCATGCGCTCGACCAGGTCCGGCGAGACGCCCTCGCGCCTGCCGATGAAGCGCATCCGCACTCCCTCCTCCTTGAGCTCGGGAGTCTCGCGGTCGATCCGCTCGGCGAACATCGCCATCAGGCCCTGCACCTCGTCGGGCGGGCGCGACCAGTTCTCGGTCGAGAACGAGAACACGGTGAGCTCGCGGATGCCCAGGTCGACCGCGTCCTTGAGGCGCTCCTTGACCACGTCGGCGCCGGCCCGGTGGCCCTCGATTGTGGGCAGGCCCCGGCGCTCGGCCCAGCGGCCGTTGCCGTCGGTGATGATCGCTACGTACTGAGGGGGCATGCCATCGCGCGGCCAGGGAGGGTTGGCCAGCGCCCCCTAGACGGACATGATCTCTTCTTCTTTGGCCTTGAGCAGCTCGTCGATCTCGCCCGTCGCGGCGTCGGTGACCTTCTGCAGCTCCGCCTCGGCGCGCCGCTCGTCGTCCTCGCCGACCTCGCCCTCGTTCTTGAGGTCGCGCAGGTCCTGCATGACGTCGCGGCGGATGTTGCGGATCGCGATCCTGCCCTCCTCGGCGACGCCGTGCACGACCTTCACGAGGTCGCGGCGACGCTCCTCGGTGAGCTCGGGGATCTGCAGGCGGATCACGGTCCCGTCGTTGGCGGGGGTCAGCCCCAGGTCGGACTCCTGGATCGCCTTCTCGATCAGCGGGATCGCGTTCTTGTCATAGGGCGTCAGCGTGAGCAGGCGCGCGTCGCTCGCCGTCACGTTCGCGAGCTGGTTCAGCGGGGTCTCCGCCCCGTAGTAGTCGACCGTGATGCGGTCGAGCAGGTGCGGGGAGGCGCGCCCCGTGCGCACCGTCGCGAGCTCATGACGGCACGCCTCGACGGACTTCTTCATGCGCTCGCGCGCGTCCGCGAGCAGGTCGTCGAGCACTGAATCTTCGGCCATACCGCGATCCTATTCGCTGAGCGTCGAACTGACGATCGTGCCCACCCGCTCGCCCGCGATGATGCGCTCGATGTTGCGCTCGTCGGCCATGTTGAACACGTAGATCGGCAGGTCGTTGTCCATGCACAGCGAGAGCGCCGTCGAGTCCATCACGCGCAGGCCGCGCTCGATCGCCTCCCTGTGGGTGATCGCGGGCAGGAACTTCGCGTCGGCAACCTCGGAGGGATCGGCGTCGTAGACGCCCTCCACCCCGTGCTTGGCCATGAGGATCGCGTCCGCCCGGATCTCGAGAGCGCGCAGCGCGGCGGCCGTATCCGTCGTGAAGAACGGGTTGCCCGTGCCCGCGGCGAAGATCACGACGCGGCCCTTCTCCAGGTGCCGGATCGCCCGCCTGCGGATGTAGGGCTCGGCGACCTCGGTCACCTGGATCGCCGAGAGCACGCGGGTGTGCGCGCCCACCTTCTCGAGCGCGTCCTGCAGGGTCAGCGCGTTGAGCACGGTCGCGAGCATGCCCATGTAGTCAGCCGTCGCGCGGTCCATGCCCGCCGCCGCACCCTGCAGCCCGCGGTAGATGTTGCCCGCGCCGACGACGACCGCGACCTCCACCCCACGCTCGCGGGCGGCGGCGATCTGGGCCGCGATCGCGCGCACGCGCTCGAGATCGGTGCCGTACTCGAGCCCGCCCATCAGGGCCTCGCCCGAGAGCTTGAGCAGGACTCGCTCGAACGCCGGCTCGCTCATCGCGGCCGCAATCTACCGCTGTGGGAGGCTGCTACTGCTCGTCCTCGCCGACGGCGAAGCGCGCGAACCGCGCGATGCGGATGTTCTCGCCGGTCTTCGCGGCCAACTCCTCGCGGAGCTGCTCGATCGTCTTGCCCTCGTAGCGGTCGGAGCGGATGTGCTCCTGCTCGAGCAGCGCGACGTCCTTCATCCACTTGGAGATCTGGCCCTCGACGATCCGCTCGATGATGTTCTCGGGCTTGCCTTCCTCGGCGGCCTTGGCGGCGAACACCTTGCGCTCCGCCTCCTTGGCCTCCTCCGGGATCTCGTCAACCGACACGTACTGCGGAGGCGACGGGGCGCCGGCGATGTGCAGGGCGACCTCCTGCGCGAACTCCTTGAAGTCCTCGTTGCGCGCGACGAAGTCGGTCTCGCACTGGACCTCGACGAGCACGCCCACCTTGCCGTTGGCGTGGATGTAGGAGGCGACGACGCCCTCGCTCGTCGAGCGCCCGCTCCGCTTGGCGGCCGAGGCTTGCCCCTTCACGCGCAGGATCTCGATCGCCTTGTCCATGTCGCCGCCCGCCTCGGTGAGGGCAGCCTTGCAGTCCATCATCGCGGCGCCGGTGCGCTCGCGAAGTGCCTTGACGTCGGAAGCTGAGATCTGGCTCACTTGTTCTCCTCGGAGGTCGTCGTCTCGGGGGTGGCGTCGGGTGTGGGCTGCTCGCCGTTCTGCTCGGCGGCTGCCTCGGGCTGCTCGGGCTCAGCCGGGGCCTCGGCCTGCTGCTCGCCCTCGCCAGCCTCGGGCTCGGCCTGCGCCTGCTCGGCGGTGTCAGCGGCCTGCGGCTGCTCGGCCTCGGCCTGGGCGGGCTGCTCGGCTGGCGGCTGCTCGGCCTGCTGTGCCTGCTGCTCGGCCTCGGTCGGCTCGTCAGGGTCGATCGCCTGCGGGTGGCGCGGGCGCGCAGGCCGCTGCTGCGCCTGCTGCGCCTGCTGCGCCTGCTGGGCCTGCTGGGCGGCGGCCGCCTCGGCCTGCGCCTTCGCCGCGGCCTCCTCGGCCTCGCGGCGGCGACGCTCCTCTTCCTCGCGCTTGCGCCGCTCTTCCTCCTCGCGACGGCGGCGTTCCTCCTCCTCGGCACGCCTGCGGGCCTCCGCCTCGCGCCAGGCGTTCGCCGCCTGCTCGACGGCCTCGCCGATCGTCGAGATCACGAGCGAGCACGAGCGGATCGCGTCGTCGTTGCCCGGGATCGGGAAGTCGACCGGCACCGGATCCACGTTCGTGTCGACGAGCCCGATGATCGGGATCCGCAGGCGCTTGGCCTCGGCGACCGCGATCGCCTCGGTCTTGAGGTCAATGATGAAGACGGCGTCGGGCAGCCGCTTCATGTCCCGCACGCCGCCGAGGTTGTACTCGAGCTTCTCGAGCTCGGCCTCGCGCGCCATGCGCTCCTTCGTCGGGAGCAGGTCGAGCTGGCCCTCCTCGGCGAGCTCGCGCAGCTCGTGGAGGCGGTCGATGCGCTGCGACATCGTCTGGAAGTTCGTCAACAGACCGCCCAGCCAGCGCTGGTTCACGTACGGCATCCCGCAGCGGTCGGCCCACTCCTTGATCGCGTCGCGGGCCTGCTTCTTGGTGCCGACGAAGAGGATCGTCCCGCCGCGGCCGGCGACCTCGGCGGCGAAGCGCCGCGCCTCCGCGAGCAGGTGCTCGGTCTGCAGAAGGTCGATGATGTGGATCCCGTCGTGCTCGCCGTAGATGTACGGCTGCATGCGCGGGTTCCAGCGCCGCGTCTGGTGGCCGAAGTGCAGGCCAGCCTCGAGCAGCTCCCTGATTCCGGGCTCTGGCATTCGAGTTCCCTTTCGTTCGCGGTTTTCGGTTGCCCGTCGCCGCCGTCGGGGACCCGGTTGGCGGCGCCGGCTGGCGCCATCACCGGGCAGGGCCCTGGGCTTTTGCGACGGGGTCGTGGTTTGCCTAAAGCGGGGGCCGATTCTAGTGGCCGCGGGCGCTCACGGCGCGTCGGCGGCGCGGGCGCGCTCCAGGGCGGCGCGCAGATCCTCGGGCAGCTCCGAGGAGAACTCCAGCGCCTCACCGGTGCCGGGGTGCACGAACGCGAGGCGCGCGGCGTGCAGGAACTGCCGGCGGAGCCCGTGCCGACCGGCGCCCCCATAGCGCGGATCACCCGCGACGGGGTGGCCGATCGCCTCGAAGTGGGCGCGGATCTGATGCGTGCGCCCGGTCTCCAGGCGCACCCGCACGAGCGTGTCGAAGGGCAGCGCCTCGATGACCTCGAAGTGCGTGCGCGCCGGGCGCCGGCCGCGACCCCCGACCGCGCGCCGCTCGGGCGCCCTGAAATCGCGGCCCAGCGGGGCGTCGATCGTCCCCGAGCGCGCCCGTGGCCGCCCCGTGATCAGCGCGATGTACTCGCGCTCCACGCGCCGGTCCTTGACGGCGGCGGACAGGGCGCGGTGGGCCTCGGCGCTCCGCGCCACGACCAGGAGCCCGGAGGTGTCGCGATCGAGCCGGTGGACGATCCCGGGCCGCGTCGGGTCGTCGCCGCCCGCCAGCATCGGCGCGAGGATCTCGACGAGCGTCGTGCCGCGGTGCCCGGGCGCCTCGTGCACCACCAGCCCGGCCGGTTTATAGACGACGGCCAGCCACTCGTCGGCGTGCACGATCCGCACGCCGCGGGGGAGCTCCCGTTCAGCCACCACCGGCGTCGCTCGGCGGGGCGGCGGGCTTCGCGCTCTCGCCCTCGTCGCGCGCGACGCCGCTCACCGCGGCGAGGACGAGCACAGCCGCGCCCACCGAGATGAAGATGTCGGCAAAGTTGAACGAGGGCCAGGCGGGGAAGTCGATGAAGTCGATCACGGCGTCCTGGCGCACCCGGTCGGCCAGGTTGCCGAGCGCGCCACCGACCAGCATGCCCACGGCGAGCCACGCCCAGGGGCGCCGCGGGTCGTAGGCGAACCACGCGATCACGGCGGCCAAGGCGGCGACGGTGATCGCGATCACGAGCCCCTTGCTGCCGTCGCCGAGGAAGCCGAACGCGACGCCGCGGTTGAGCACGTGCACCAGATCGAGGATCGGCAGGATCTCGACGCGCTCGCCGCGGTCGATGCCGGCGACCACGGCGGCCTTCGCGACCTGGTCGACGCTGACGACGATCGCCGCGACCGCGAGCGCCCCGCCCCACGCCGCTGCGCGCGTCGCGGGCCTCACGTCGCGATCAGGCCCACCACGAGCGACTGCACGAGCACGAGCACGATGATCCCGACGATCGGGCTCAGGTCGAGGCCGAGCCCGCCCAGGTTCAGCGGCGGCAGCACGCGGCGGAAGATGTTGAGGTACGGATCGACGCTCTCCTCGATGAACCCGGTCACCGCGCGCAGCGGCCGGTTGTAGGGCAGTGGCCGGAACTGCTGCACCCACGAGAGCACGATCCGGGCGATGATCAGAACGAAGTAGACGGTGAAGAGGGCGTTGACGTAATCCGCGATGTCGTCGCGGGTCAGGGCGATGAGGACGCTCAACGGAACCGCTCCAGCGAAGCCTCCACGGCCGCCCTGATCGCCTCGACTACCCCGTGCTCGGCGAGCGCGTCCAGCCCCGCCTCAGTCGCCCCACCCGGGGGCGCGACCGCCCGGCGGATCGCCTCCGGGTCGCGCTGCTCGAGCAGCGCCGCGGTGCCCGCGAAGGTCTCGCGGACGACGCGCGCGGACAACTCCGGGGTGAGCCCCTCGTCGGCGCCCGCCCGCGCGAGGGCCTCGGCGAAGAGCGCGACGTACGCGGGCGCGCAGGACATCACGGCCATCGCCGCGTCGATCTGCTCCTCGGGGAGCTCGACGGCGTCGCCGAGCGCCTCGAGCCAACCGACCAACGTCGCGCGCAGCTCGCCCTCCATACCGGTACCGGCGGTCCAGCAGAGCACGCCGCGCCGCACCTCCACGGGCTGGTTCGGCATCACGCGCAGCGCGGGGACGCCGGGGAAGGCGGCCCCGATGCGCTCCAGCGGCGTCGCGGCCATCACGGAGAGGATCGCCGGAGCCCTGCCGTCGAGCTCGCGCGCCACGTCGTCCAGCGCGGCGGGCTTGACCGCGAGCAGCAGCACGTCGGCGTCGTCGCGCAGCGCGCCCAGCGTCGGGCGAGTCTCACCGCCGACCGCGTCCGCCAGCGCCTGCGCCTTGGGGGCGTCGAGGTCGCAGAACAGCATGCGCTCGGGGCGCCGGCCGGCACCGGCCCACCCCTTCGCCATCGCCGCGGCCATGTTTCCCGCGCCTGCGAACCCGATGATCATCGCGCTGCAGACTAATGGGCGGCGCTGGGCCGCGCCGGATGGGTCAGGACTGGTTGAAGAACCCCTTCTCGACGAGCCGCGCGGTCTGCTCCGCCGAGACCTCAACGTTGCGCGGCGTGAGCATGAAGGTCTTGTCGGCGACCTTCTGCATCCCGCCGTCGAGCGCGTACGTGAGCCCGGAGGCGAAGTCGATGAGGCGCTTGGCGAGCTCCGCGTCGGTGGTCTGCAGGTTGAGGATCACCGGCACGTCGCGCTTGAAGCGGTCGGCGACCTCCTGGGCGTCGTTGAAGCTTGTGGGATTGACCAGGTGCACGCGAACGTCGGCGCCTCCTCCGCCGCCGGCGACGGGACGTAGGTTTCGCCGGCGCGGCGGCTCATCGTCGGCGAAGATGTCGTCGATCTCGTCCTGGCTGCGGCGCCGATCCCCGAGCCTCGAGACGGTGGCCGTGCGCGGGGCGGGAGACTCGTAGGAGCGCTCCGTGGTCGCGTAGCTACCCGTTTCGGGCTCGTACAGGTCGGGCTCCTGATACTCGGGATCCTCGGCGAGGCCGAAGTACACGAGCGCCCGGTGCCATGTGTCTCTCAAGGACATCTCAGATGCCGAAGTTCGCTGCTACGAGCGGATTTCCTTTACCCGATTATGAGAACTAGAGGAGTCGCCGCGCAAGACCGCTGAACCGAGCCGGATGATCGTCGCCCCCTCTTCCACGGCGACCGGCCAGTCCTGGCTCGTGCCCATCGAGAGCTGGCGCAGGTTGTGCTCGGCCGCGAGCTCCGCGAGCCGGGCGAAGTACGGCCGCGACGCCTCCGGGTCGGTGGTGAAGGGCGGCATCGTCATCAGCCCCACCACCCGCACCGGGCAGCGCGCGATGAAGTCGCCCAGCTCCTCCGGCGCGACACCGGCCTTCGTCTCCTCCCCGGAGACGTTGACCTGGACGAGCACCTCGGTGTCGGGTGCAGCGTGCCGCTCGAGCTGTGCGAGCGCGGAGTCCGTGCACACCGAGTGGATCAGCCGCACGCGCGGCAGGATCGCGCGCACCTTGCGGCTCTGCAGCGTGCCGATGAAGTCGAAGGTGAACCGGTCCCCCCACCGCTCCGCCTTCGCCTCCAGGTCCTGCTGGCGGTTCTCGCCGACCAGCGTCACGCCCGCCTCCGCCAGCGCCCCGAACTCGTCGATCGGGACGTACTTGGTGGCGATCAGGATCTCGACGTCCTCCCCGGCACGCTCGCGCACGCGCTCGAGGTTCGCGCGCACCACGGCGGGGTCGATTTCTGTGATCAGCTCTCGCGCCATATGACTCCAGCTTGACGACCAGTCTTGCCCGCGTCCCGGCGGTGCGAGAAGAAAAGCTCGGGGTTGCAGCTCGTGCACTCTCCGGCGCGCTCGATCTCCATCACCCCCGCGGCCTCGAGCTGGCGCGCCGCGATCTCCGGCAGGTCGAGGTTGCGCCCGGCGACCACGTCCGGCCCGAGGTCGGCGAACCGCGCGCGCACCTCGTCGCCCACCTCGTAGCAGCAGGGGCCGATCCCGGGGCCGATCGCGGCGGCGGTCGCCTCGACCGCGCGCGCGCCCTTGGCGATCAGGTTCGCGGCGAGGCCGCGCCAGCCGCAATGGAGCATCGCCACTCCGCTGGGCCCGGCGAGCGCCACCGGCAGGCAGTCGGCGACGATCACCATCGGCGCGAGCCCGGCCTCCGCCGTCGCATGCGCGTCGACCTCGGGGGCGCCGACCGGGTTCATGTACGGGTCGTCGGCCTGGACGCCGTCGTGCCAGGCGAGCTCGGCGCCGTGCACCTGGCGGCCGACGAGGAAGTCCTCGGAGCGCCGGCCGAGCGCCCTGGCTAGCAGCTCCCGGTTGACCCGCACCATGGCGGGCTCGTCGTCCGTCAGCCACCCCAGGTTCAGGCTCTCGTATGGCCCGTCGCTCACGCCGCCGAGCCGCGTGGTGAAAGCCGCGCGCGCCCCGGGGAGCTCCGCCTCCAGCCAGCGCACACCCTCATGCTCGCGCCAACGCATCGCATTCCCCAGGCTACGCGCCGGCGGCGCGCAAGGCGACGGCGAGCTCCGCCTCGCGCCCGCTGATGCCCTCGTCGAGCTTCGCGGCGAGCGCGGCGGCGAGGCCGCGGCCGATCGCCGGCCCCTCGGGGATGCCGGCCGCGAGCAGGTCGGCGCCGTTGATCTCGAGGCGGACGTCGCGCCATTCGCGCACGTACCGGTCGAGCCACTCGCCGCCCATGGAGCGCGCCAGCACGAGCTCCACCGGGTCGCGACCGCGCGCTAGGGCGGTCGCCTCGGACGGGCGCTCGGGGTCCGCTTCGGCGAGCTCTCGCGCGGCGCCGACGAGCTCGGGGTCTCCGAGCGCGGCCGCGAGTACGACGTCTACACGGTGGCCCAGCTCCGCCCAGCCATCGAGCTCGAGCACGGCGAGCGCCGCGCGGGCGCGCGCGGGCCCCTCGGCGTCGATCCCGGCCAGGCCCCATTCGACGAGCAGCTCGAGGGCGGCCACCGCTCTCTCCTCGGCGGCGATCAGGCGCAGCTCGGCGTCGACGCGGTCGGCGCTCACGGTGCCGAGGTCGGCGGCGCGGATCAGGCGCTCGGTCTCAGGATCGAGCCGCATGCCGAGTCGCGCGGCGTAACGCGCCGCCCGCAGCGCGCGGGTCGGGTCGTCGCGCAGCGAGCCGGGGTGCAGGACGCGCAGGACCCCCGCGCGCAAGTCGCGCGCGCCTCCGTGGGGGTCGATCAGCCGGCGCTCGCCGGAGAGCGGGAAGGCCATGGCGTTCACCGTGAAATCCCGGCGCGCGAGATCGGCCGCGATGTCGGCCGGCTCCACCTCGGGCAGCGCGCCGGGCTTCGGGTAGCGCTCCCGCCGCGTGCGGGCGAGGTCGATCCGCACACCGTCGATCGCGACGGTCGCGGTGCCGAAGCGCTCATGCGCGCGCACGAGCTCGCCCGCCCGGCGCGCGAGCGCGATCGCGTCGCCCTCGACGGCGATGTCGACGTCGACGTCCGCGCCGGAGAGCCCGCGCAACACGTCGCGCAGCGCCCCGCCCACGAGGTAGGCGGGCGTGTCGCCCAACGCCGCGCGCAGCCTGCTGACCCCCGGAAGGGCGTCTACGCGGGCGGCGAGCTCCTGGGCGTCGGGGATGTCGTCGTGCGCGGGCATCGTGGGCGCGAGGCCTGATTTGACCGAATCGGGGTTCCTTACTATGGACGTCCCATCTTCGGCAGGCTCCTACAAACCTGGCGCTCGTGGAGCGTTCGCCGACGGACCGTGGTCGCAATCTTCTCGCTCCTCGCCGCGGTCGTCCTTGGCGTGCTCGCATACGAGTGGCTCAAGCGGCCGCCGGACGTCTCCAACCCGAACGTCGACTTCGTCGCCCAGGAGCCCACAAAGAAGAAGCGCAAGCCGAAGGACCGGACCCAGAATTGGCCCACCTACGGCTACAACGGCGCCCGCATCAAGGCGTTCCCCTCGCGGATCGTGCGGCCGCCTTACGGGGGCTCCGACTGGAGCTTCCAGGCGGGCAAGCTGCTCGAGTTCTCGCCGATCATCGTCGACGACGTCCTGTACGTGCAGGACATCGACGCCCGCGTGTACGCGATCGACGCGATCACCGGGAAGCTGAAGTGGAAGAAGCGGATCGGGAGGCTGAACGCCTCTGCGCCCGCCTACCACGATGGCCGGCTGTTCGTCGTCAACCTCGACCCCGGGCAAATCGTCGCCCTGCGCGCCCGCGACGGCAAGGTGATCTGGCGCAAGGAGCTGCCGGGGCGCAGCGAGTCGTCGCCGCTCGTCTGGAAGGGCAAGCACGTGATCTTCGGCTGCGAGTGCGGCAGCGTCTACGCGATGGACACGAAGGACGGCTCGCTCGTCTGGGAGGTGAAGACCGCGGGCGCAGTCAAGGGCGCGCTCGCCTTCGGCAAGGGCAACGTCTACGGCGGCAATTACGCGGGCCAGTACTTCGCGATCGACGCGAAGACGGGCAAGGTGAAGTGGATGCGCGAGGCGATCGGCGGGAGCTTCGGACGCGGCGGCGGCATCTATTCGACCCCCGCGGTCGCCTACGGACGCGTGTACTTCGGCAGCATCGACTCGCGCGTCTACAGCGTGGATATGGACACCGGCGAGATCGCCTGGTCCTACTCCACCGGCGCCGAGGTCTACTCGGGCCCGGCGGTCGCGGACCCCAAGGGCGCCCCGCCGACCGTGTACATCGGCTCGATCGACCACAACTTCTACGCGCTCGACGCGAAGACCGGCCGGCTCCGCTGGAAGCAGAACGCGGGCGGGCAGGTGAGCGGCGCCCCGTCAGTGATCGGCGAGGTCGTTTACGTCGGCGTGATCGGCGACGGGCAGGGCACGATCGGCTACCGAGCCAAGGACGGCAAGGTCGTCTTCAAGCACGAGCAGGGCGAGTACAACCCGGCGATCACCGACGGCCGGCGCCTCTACCTCACCGGGTACTCGACGATCCGCGCCTTCACCAACAAGCGCATCAAGCGGCGCATCCAGCGCCGCGAGCGTGCCAAGCGCGAGCGGCGCCGCGCAGCCCGCCGCGCGGCGAGGGAGGCCGGCGAGCTGCCGCCCGCGTCCGAGCAGGCCGCGGCCGAGCCGCGGGCGGCGCGCAAGCGGCCCGCGGCGCAGCGCGCGCAGAACAAGCGCGCGGAGCGCCAGGCGGTGCGGCGGAAACGCGCCCGGCGTCAGGCGGCGAAGCGCAGGGCCAAGGCGAACCGGCGCCCCGCCAAGAAGCGGACGAGCGCCGGGCGCCGCGGCAACTAGGCCGCGGCGCCCGGGCTCAACCCCCGACGGCTCCGCGTCAACCCGTCAGCTCTAGACGAGGTCGCGCCACTCGCGCGTGTGGACCTCGACCTTGACCTTCTCGAACTCCTTGAGCGCCGCCGCGAGGTGGTCGGCGTAGCGCTCATAGGTCTTGCGGCCCTTCTCCGCGCTGGCGCGGAACGGATTACCGATAACCCCGCTCGGAGTGAAGTCCTCGTGGTCGGTAGCGAAGACGAAGAACTGGTGGCCCTGGAACTCCACGTCGGGCGCACCGTCGGGCTTGATGAACGTCTCCGGGAACCACTTCGGGCGCTCGGGCACCTGGTGCACGGCACGGTCCATGCGCACCAGCGACTCGTCCGCCGCCATCACCTGCGAGGTCTCGAGCTCGCTGGAGTGCCAGCCCGGGGTCTCCTCCGGCGGGTTCTCCATGATGTCGTCGATGAGCGCCAGGTAGCGCTCGGCGAAGAGCTTCGACATCACCACGAAGGCGCCCGTGTCGTAGCGGATGCGCCGCAAAAGCGGCTCGATGATCTTGTTGTTCGAGCCGTGGTTGTTGACGAACACGAGCTTGTTGAACCCGTGGTGGATAAGGCACCGGGCGATGTCGTAGTAGAGGTCGAGGAGGACCTGCGGCCGGATCGTGATCGTGCCGGTGCCCTCCCCCACGCCGTACATGTGCTGCGGCGAGTAGCCCATCCACACGGACGGCGTGTAGAGGACCTGGGCCTTCTCGGCCGCCCGGTGCGCGATCTGCTCAGCCTGGATCGTGTCGGTGAGCAGGGGCAGGTGCGGCCCGTGCTGCTCGAGGCTCGCGATGGGGATCATCACGATGTCCTTCTCCTCGAGGTAGGCCTTGATGTCCGGCGGGGCCAGGTTGCCCAGGTTGTACGTCGGTAGGTCCATAGACGCTTTCCTTCCTTCTTCCTCGTTCAGAGTCCCAGCTTCCCGGGGTTCATCACCCCGGCGGGATCCAGCGCGCCCTTGATGGTCTTGAGCACGCCCCACCCCGTGCCGTACTGCGCCCGCAGGTCGCCGGCGAGCTTGAGGCCGATCCCGTGGTGGTCGTTGATGACCGCGCCCTCGCGGAGGATCACCTCCGAAGTGCGGGCCCAGATCTCGTCGTAGATGCGGATCGCCTCGTCGAGGTCGTCCGGCGGGTCGTTCAGCACGAAGCGGCCGTAGACCATCGTGCCCCAGGCGTACCAGTGCGAGAAGTGACCCGTGAAGACGAGCCCGTACTGCGAGTAGTCGCGCAGCATGAGCTCGCGGACCGCCTCCCAGGCCGGCAGGATGCGGCTGAAGGTCGCCGCGAGGTCGATGGTGCCCCACACCTGCGGCAGCTCGGGCTTGAACGGCGGGTAGTACATCTTGAAGCGGTTCTCCCACCAGCCCTGCGCGAGCTCGGGGCCCTCATCGCGGCCGCCCGCGTCGACCAGCGCCTTCACCATCTCGCGCTCCTCGACCTCGACGAGGGCGCGCGGCCCGTCGAACACGAGGATCAGCTTGACCCCGGCCACCTCCTCGTCGAGGATGCGCGCGAGGTTCATCCGCGTCGCCTCCGGGTCGTGGAGCCGCACGGCGGCGGGTCGCCAGCCGGCCTGCAGCGCCTTGCGGACAGCCTCGACCCCCGTGGCGAGATCGTCGAAGCCGACCGCGCGGAAGCTGCGGTGCTCGGGCTTGGGCCGCAAAAGCAGCGTGGCGTCGGTGATGACGCCCAGCGTGCCCTCGCTGCCGATGAAGAGCTGGTTGAGGTCCGGGCCGACCGCGTGCCGCGGGATCGGGACCGTCTCGATCAGCTCGCCGGACGGCAACGCCACCCGCATCGAGGCGACGAGGTCCTCGATCTTCCCGTACTTGGTCGAGAGCACCCCGGAGCCCTTGGCCGCGAGATAGCCCCCGACCTGCGCCAGGTGAAGCGAGGCCGGGTAGTGCGGGAACATGTACCCGCGCTCGTTCAGCCACTCCTCGAAGCGCAGGCCGGGCACCCCCGCGCCCGCGCGCACCGTGAGCGCCTGCTCGTCCAGGTCCTCGATCTGATCGAGGGCGCTGAGGTCGAGCAGTATCCCCCCGGGCTCCGGGATGGCGCCACCCTGGCTCCCCGAGCCACCGGCTCGGGGAACCACGGGCACGCCTTCCTCCGCGGCGATCGCGAGGGTCGTCGCAACCTCCTCAGCGCTACGCGGCTGCACGACCACGTCAGCGACGGTGTTGCGCCCGGCCTTCGCGAGGGCCATGGCCTTCCAGTAGGTGTCGAGCGAGCGCTCGCGGCGCGCTGCCTCGTCGGTCAGCACGGGAATCCCCCCGAGCCGGCCGAGCGCTCGATCGAGATTGGCTGCAGTCACGTCGTCGTCGCTCGCTCAGTCAAACCCACGCTGACGCCTACTCCTTGATGAGCGGCAGGAGCGTCTGCGCACACTTCTCGACGAGCATGCTGTAGAACTCCTCGCTCAGCAGGTCGGAGCCGTGGTCCTCGATGAACTTCTTCTGCTCCGGCGTGATGTCGACCGGATCCGTCTCGATCGCGTTCGGGTACGGGTTCGCCGGGGTGCGGTCGATCGGCGCGACGAACTCGACCGTGAGCGCGCCGTCGTAGCCGATCTCCTTGAGGATCTCGACGATCCGCTTCCAGTCGTAGCTGCCCATGCCGCACGCCATCCGGTTGTTGTCGGCGACGTGCAGGTCGACTAGGCGGTCGCCGGCCTGGCGGATGGCCTCGTACGGATCCTCCTCCTCGATGTTGAGGTGGAAGGTGTCGAGGCAGACGCCGATCTCCGGGCTGACCGCGTCGGCGAGCGCCTGCGCCTGCGCCGCGCGCGAGATGAAGTAGGTCTCGAAGCGGTTGATCGGCTCGACCGCGAGCTTGATGCCCTCCTTCTGGGCGTGGTCGAAGATCTCGCGGAGGCCCTCAACGGCCCACTGCCACTCCTGCTCGGGCGTCGAGTCGGGGTTCACCTTGCCGACCTCGCCCGGGACGATCGAGACCTCGTAGCCGTCGAGCTCCTTGACCATCGTGACCGTGTCCTTGACGTACTGCACGGTCTTCTCGCGGCCCTCCTCGGAGCCCTGGACGAGGTTGCGGCCCTCGACCATCAGCGTGATCGAGCCCCAGCAGCGGATCCCGTACTCCTGGAGGTAGCGGCGCACCTCCTTGGTGTCGTACTGGTACGGCTCCCCGCTGATCTCGATGCTCTCGTAGCCGTACTTGGCGAGCCGGGCGATCGTGGTCTCGATCGGCTCCGCCCGCATCCAGTTGTGCATGGACAGATGCATTCCTCTCCTCCTTTGCTCCTCCTGGCGGCCGGCCTACCCGCGGATCAGGGGCGGTGCCTGCGCCGTTTCCATCGCAAAACCTTGCAAGACAATACACAAATCAAGCGGAAGATGTCATGTTCTTGCATAATTGAGCACCCCACGAAGGAGGAGAGGTGGTCGATGAGCGAGCCTGTGATCGCGACGATCGGGACCCTTGACACCAAGGGCGCGGAGATCGATTACGCGCGCAAGCGCATCCAGGAGCTGGGCGGACGATCGCTCGTAATCGATACGGGCGTCCTCGGCGAGCCCGGGTGCGAGGCGGACATCCCGCGCGAGGAGGTCGCCCGGGCCGCCGGGCGCGAGCTCGAGGAGGTCCAGAACGCGGGGAGCCGCGGCGCGGCCGTCGAGATCATGCAGGAGGGCCTGCGCAACCTGCTGCGGGATCTCTACGAGCGCGGCGAGGTCCACGGCGCCCTCTGCCTGGGCGGTGCCGAGGGCGCGCTGATCGGCGCCGCCGCGATGCAGGCGCTGCCGATCGGGGTCCCCAAGGTGATCGTCTCCCCCAGCGCCTCGGGCCCGCGCGCGTTCGCGCCGTTCGTCGGGCGGCGCGACGTGATGGTCATGCACTCGGTCATCGACATCCTCGGCATCAACTCGATCTCGCGCGCGGTCTTCGACAACGCCGTGGCCGCGGTACTCGGCATGGCCCGCGACGGCTCCCAGCCCGTGGTTGAGCTCGGCGGGCGGACCGTGGGCGTGACGATGCTGGGTCAGACCACCCCCGGAACGATGGCCGCCTACCCCGTGCTCGAGGAGGCGGGCTGGGCGCCGGTGATCTTCCACGCGAACGGCGTCGGAGGCCCGGCGATGGAGGACCTGATCCAGGCGAAGTCCCTGGCCGGCGTGATCGAGTTCAGCATCTCCGAGCTCGCCAACAGCATTCACGGTGGCGTGCACGCGACCGACGAGCGGCGCCTGACGGTCGCCGCGCAGCAGGGGCTCCCGCAGGTGATCACGCTGGGCTGCGCCGACTTCTTCAATCAGGGGCCGCTCGACTCGCTCCCCGAGCGCTGGCGCCAGCGGCCGCACTACAAGCACAACCCGGTGGCGACGCTGGTGCGGCTCAGCCGGGACGAGATGGTCGAGCTCGGGAAGATGATCGCGAACCGGCTGGCCGGCGCGAAGGGCCCCGCGGTGGTCGTCGCGCCCACCCGGGGCTACTCGCTGATCGACGTCGAGGGCGGACCCCTCTGGGATCATGAGGCCGACATGGCCCTGATCGAGACCCTCGAGGCGGAGCTGCCTGCCGAGATCCCGGTGGAGCGCGTCGATTTGCCCGTGAACGACCCGGAGTTCGGGCGTTACGTCGCGCGCCGCTTCATCGAGCTCGCGGGCGACGCAGCGAGTGGGTCATGAAGGGCACGCTCAGGCGCTCGTCGATCATGGACAAGCTGCGGCGCGAGGGCGCGGTGGCGGTCGGCGAGCTTGCCCGAGAGCTCGACGTCTCCCCCGCGACGATCCACCGCGACCTGCGCCAGCTCGCCGAGGAGGGGTTGGTCGAGCGCGTCCACGGCGGCGCGCGGCTGATCCAGCCGAACGAGGCGTCTCGCTCGGCGTGGGCGGACCGGCGGGGCCGCAACGTGGCCGCCAAGCAGCGGATCGCGGCGGAGGCCGTGCGGATGATCGAGGACGGCTCGACGATCTTCATCGACGCGTCGACGACGTGCGCGGCGCTGGCCGCCGCGCTCGCGTCGAGCTCGATCGGCTCGCTCACCCTCGTCACCAACTCGCCCGCTGTGGCCGCCGAGTTCGACCACGAGAACGTGCACCTGATCGTCACCCCGGGCGAGGTGGACCAGAACCTGCGGATGATCGGCGGGCGCTGGACCGTGGAGTTCGTCGCCGGGCTCAAGTTCGCGACCAGCTTCATCTCCGCCCTCGGCATCACGCCCGAGGCGGGCCTCTCCACCGGGCAGCGCAACATCGCCGACGTCCTCGGGGCCGTCCGGGAGTCGTCGGCACGCTGCGTGGCCCTCATCGACTCCTCCAAGTACGGCGTGCAGTCGATGCTGCCCGTCGCCGAGCTCAGCGAGCTCGACGCCGTGGTCATGGACGACGGGCTGGGTGAGCGCGAGCGCGCGGAGCTGCGCGCCGCCGGGGCGCGGCTCGTGATCGCGGGCGAGAACGGCTCCCGCGCCTAGGCCGAGCTCACCGCGCGGACCGGGATCCCCGCGGCGGCCATGTGCTCCTTGGCCTGCCGCACCGTGTAGACGCCGTAGTGGAAGATCGACGCGCAGAGCACTGCGTCAGCGTGCCCCTGCAGCACCGCCTCCGCGAGGTGGTCGAGCTTCCCCGCCCCGCCCGAGGCGATCACGGGCACCGACACGGCGTCCGCGACCGCGCGGGTGAGTTCGAGCTCGTAGCCGTCGGTGGTGCCGTCGCGGTCCATGCTGGTGAGCAGGATCTCCCCGGCACCCCGCTCGGTCGCCTCCCGCGCCCAGGCGACCGCCTCGCGCCCGGGGACGCGCCGGCGCCCGCCGGCCACGTACACGCCCCAGCCGTCCTCCTCGCGCTTGGCGTCGATCGCGACGACCACGCACTGGGAGCCGAACACGTCGGCGAGCTCGCCGATCAGCTCGGGTCGCTCGAGCGCCGAGGAGTTCACCGAGACCTTGTCCGCGCCCGCGTCGAGCACCGCCTGCGCGTCGGCCACCGAGCGAATCCCGCCGCCGATCGTGAACGGGATGAAGACGTTGTCGGCCGTGCGCCGCGCGAGCTCGACGATCGTGTCGCGGCGCTCGTGCGAGGCCGTGATGTCCAGGAAGACGAGCTCGTCGGCGCCCTCCGCGTCGTAGCGCTCGGCGAGCTCGACCGGGTCGCCGGCGTCGCGGATGTCGACGAAGTTCGTGCCCTTGACGACGCGGCCGCGGTCCACGTCCAGGCAGGGGATGACGCGCTTGAGGGCCATCGTCAGGGCCGCTTGGCCGGGTTGCGAACCGCGCCGAACGCCGCGCGCCCGAAGGCGCCGGGCTCGAGCTTGCGCACCAGCCGCAGCAGCTCAGCGCGCTGATCGGCGCTCAGGTTGCGCATCGGCCGCCCCTTCGAATCCCGCACGAGCCGCGCGAGCGTGGTCCGCTCGTCGGGCGTGAGCAGCGCGAGATGACGGCGCGCGACCAAGGCGATCTGGGCGATCGCGAGGATGCGGAACCACGGGAGCTTCTTGAGCATCGGTTCGGAGAGTAGCCGCCAGCCCGCAGGCGCCACCCGCCACGGCCCGCGATCGACTTTTCTGGGCCTCCTGACTAGAAACCTCGATCACGATCCCGACCAACCGCCGGCGCTCGACTTTTCTGGTCTCCTGGACTAGGAAACTCGATCACCGGCCGGGATCGCGCGCCGTGGTCGACTTTTCTCGTCTGTGGGACCAGAAACCTCGATCACGGGCCCGGGTTCTCGATCACGGGCCCGGGTTGCGGTGGACCCCGATGCGCCAGCCAACCACGCCGGCACCCTCCGCCTCCTTACCCGCCGCGACCACGCCGCGCAGCACGCAACGGCCCGGTCCTCGCCAGCAGCGTTGGAATTGCGTAACCAGCGACCGGCGACTACCCCAGCGCCGCCTTCGCCTCCGCCACCGTGAACCGCCCCTCATACAGCGCCCGGCCCACGATCACGCCCCCGACCGCGGGGGGCGCCTTCGCCGCGAGCTGCTCCAGGTGCTCCAGCGAGCCCACGCCGCCAGAGTAGATGAGCTCGGCGTCGAGGTCGCGCGCCACCGCCTCGAGCTGGTTGAGGGGCGGGCCGGTCATCGTGCCGTCGACCTCGATCGGTGTGAAGACCATCCGGCGCACGCCGCGGCGCGCGAGCGACGCGAGGAGCTCGGCCGCGGGCTCGTCGCTGGTCTCGGTCCAACCCTCGATCGCGGCCCGGCCCGCGCGCGCGTCCACGCCGACGACGATCCGCTCGCCGTGGCGCTCGAGCATCCGGTCGAGGAAATCCGGGTCGCGCAGCGCCGCCGTGCCGATCACCACGCGCTCGGCGCCGGCCGCGAGCGCGGCCTCCACCGAGTAGGCGTCGCGCAGGCCGCCGCCCGTCTGCACCGGCACGTCGACCGAGCGCGCGATCCGCTCGATGTGGTGGCGGTTCGCCGCCGTCCCGGCGCGGGCCCCGTCGAGGTCGACTACGTGCAGCCACTCGGCGCCCTCGCGCACCCAGCGCCGCGCCGCGTCGACGGGGTCGGCGTCATAGACGGTCTCCTGTGCGTAGTCGCCGCGCAGAAGGCGCACGGCCTGGCCGCCGCGGATGTCGATCGCCGGGTAGAGGATCACGCCGGGACCGAGGCGCAGATCGCCGCGAAGTTCTCGAGCAGCCGCAGGCCTGCGCGGCTCGACTTCTCCGGGTGGAACTGCACGCCGAAGACGTTGCCGCGCTCGACGGCGCAGACGAACTCCTCGCCGTAGGTGGCCGTGCCGAGCACGTCATCGGGGTCCTCAGCCCGCGGCGCGAACGAGTGCACGAAGTAGAACGGCTCGCCATCGGGGATCCCCTCCACCAGCTGCGAGCGCTTGCGCCAGCGCACCGGCTCCCAGCCGATGTGCGGCACCTTGAGACCCTCGGCGTCGAGCTCCGTGACGGTTCCCTCAACGAGCCCCAGCCCTTCGGCGCCGCCCAGCTCCTCCGACGAGGCGAACAGCAGCTGCAGCCCCAGGCAGATGCCGAGCACCGGCACGCCGCCCGCGACGCGCTCGGCGATCAGCTCGTCGAGCCCAAGTTCGCGGATCCGCGTCATCGCCCGCGGGAAGGCGCCCACCCCAGGCAGGATCAGCCCGTCCGCCTCGCGGGCCCGGGCGTGGTCGTTCGTGATCACCGCACTCGCGCCCACGCGCTCGAGCGCCTTCTCGACCGAGCGCAGGTTCCCCATGCCGTAGTCGAGGATCGCGACCGAGCTCACGTGAGCGTCCCCTTGGTGCTGGGCACCCCGGTCTCCTCCGGGTCGATCGAGACCGCGGTGCGCAGGGCGCGAGCGAACGCCTTGAACGAAGCCTCGATCATGTGGTGCGCGTTCGCACCGTAGCGGACCTCGACGTGCACCGTCATGCGCGCGTTGTTGGCGACCGCACGGAAGAACTCCTCCGCGAGCTCGGCGTCGAATCCGGCGATCGAGACCGGCGGGAGCTCCGCCCGGTAAAGGCAGAACGGACGGCCGGAGATGTCGATCGCGCACGCGGCGAGCGCCTCGTCCATCGGGACGGCCACGTAGCCGTAGCGACGGATCCCGGCTCGGTCGCCGAGCGCCCGGTCAAGCGCCTGGCCGATCACGATGCCGACGTCCTCGACCGTGTGGTGCGCGCCGGTCTCCAGGTCGCCCTGCGCCTCCACGCGCAGCCCGAGGCGGCCGTGCCGCCCCAGCAGGTCCAGCATGTGGTCGAGGAAGCCGACGCCCGTGGAGGCGCTCACCTCGCCGCCCTCGAGGTCGAGCGCGACGAAGACGTTCGTCTCCCCCGTCTCGCGTCTGATCTCGGCCGTGCGCGCCATGGGCCTAGGAATCTACCTCCGAGGGCGCCGCCGCCCGCGCCGATTCGCCGTGCACCGGCAGGCCCTCGTCACGCGCGATCCTCTCCACGGGCCCGGCCAGCGCGTCCGCCGCGGCGCCCGGGATCTCGACGACGGAGGTGCGGCGCATGAACGCCTCCGGGCCCAGCGGGCCGGAGAAGCGCGCCGCGCCGCCCGTCGGCAGCACGTGGTTGGAGCCGGCCGCGTAGTCCCCGAACGCCGTGCTCGCGCCCTCGCCCACGAACACGCAGCCCGCGACCCGCTCGGCGGCGAGCGCCTCGTCGGCGCCTGCGAAGCGCAGTTCGAGGTGCTCGGGGGCGAGCGCGTCGCTGAGCTCGAGCGCGGCCTCGATCGAGGGCGTTTTGACGAGGACGGCGCGCGCGTCCTTCACGCTCGGGCGGCTCGTCGCGAGCGCGGCCACCAGCGCGCTCACGCGCTCGAGCAGCTCCTCGTCGGCCGCGAAGGCGAACACTGGGCTCTCGGCGCCATGCTCGGCCTGCGCCAGGAGATCCAGGGCGATGGAGCTCGGGTCGGTGCCCGCGTCGGCGACGACGACCAGCTCGCTCGGGCCGGCGATCGCGTCGATCCCGACGCGGCCGTAGAGCTGGCGCTTGGCCTCGGCGACCCACTCGTTCCCCGGCCCCGCGATCACATCGACCGGATCGATCGTGGCCGTCCCCAGGGCGAGCGCGGCGATCGCCTGCGCCCCGCCGACCGCGTAGACCTCGGTGGCGCCGGCGAGCGCGGCCGCTGCGAGGACGACCGGGTTCACGAGCCCGTGCGGGTCGGGGGGCGTGCACAGCGCGATGCGCTCCACGCCCGCGACCGCAGCCGGGATGCAGCACATGAGCACCGACGAGGGGTAGGCCGCGCGTCCGCCAGGGGCGTACACGCCCGCCGCGGCCACCGGGCGGTGGACGACGCGCACGCGCTGGCCCTGCGGCAGCTCGGTCGGCTCCGGGTCGCGCGGCAGCTCGGCCTCCGCGACCGCCCGGATATTCGCCGCGGCCAGCATGAGCGCGTCGCGCAGCTCAGGGTCGATGCGCTCCACCGCGTGGTCGAGCTCGGCGCGCGCGACCCGCAGCGAGGGCGGCCGTTCCTCGGTCGCGTCGAAGCGCGCGGTGAGCTCCTCCAAGGCCTCGTCGCCGCGCTCAGCGACACGAGCGATGATCGCCGCGACCCGCTCGGGCAGGTCGGGAGAGGGCGCGGCCGCCGCGCGCAGCGAGCGCGCGAAGATCGCCGCGTCGCTCCCATCCCAGTCCAGGCGCTCGACCCTCATCGCGTCGCCTCCCGCAGGCGCTCGACGAGCGGGTCGATGTCCTTGGCGCGCAGCTTGTGGGAGACGCGGTTCGCGATCAGGCGTGCCGTGCACTGCGTGATCTCCTCGAGCACTTCAAGCCCGTTCTCGCGCAGGGTCCGCCCCGTGTCAACCAGGTCGACGATCACGTCGGCGAGCCCGGCCAGGGGCGCGAGCTCCACGGAGCCCTTGACCTCGATCACCTCGGCGCTGCGCCCGGTCCCCTCGAAGTGCCGCGAGGCGATCCGCGGGTACTTGGTGGCGACGCGGACGGCGCCCAGGCGCCGGGCCTCGGCGAGCGCTCGCCCGTCGCCCGCCCGCCCGGCGACGACCATCCGGCAGGACCCGAAGCGCAGGTCAAGCAGCTCGTATACCTCCCGGTCGCTCTGCTCGATCAGCACGTCCTTGCCGGTGATGCCGAGGTCCGCGGCGCCGGCCTCGACGTAGGTGGGCACATCGGAGGGACGCATCGTGACGAGCACGAGGTCGCCGGCCTCAAAGACGAGCGAGCGCGAGTCCCCCCGCAGCTCGGCGGTGTCGATGCCGATGCGGTCGAGGACGTCGAGCGTCTCGGCGAAGAGCGCGCCGCGCGGCAGCGCGAGGCGCAGCGGGCCCCGCGGCAGCGCGCCGCTTGCGCGCGCGGCCATCACGGCGCTTCCCCCTCGCGCGCCAGGCGCTCCTCCTCGGCCTGGGCGATGTGGAGGCGCTCCAGGTACAGCGCGAACCCGACCGCCGGCAGCGGCCGCCCGAAGCGACCCATGAGCTCGTCGTAGCGGCCCCCGCCGCCCAGGATGTGGCCCAGCGCGGGGTCGTAGACCTCGACGATCGTGCCCGTGTAGTAGCCGAGGTCGCGCAACAGGCCGAGGTCGAGCTGGACGCGGTCGGCCACCCCGCGCCGCGCCACTGCCTCGTACGTCGCGCCCAGACGCTCGGTCGCGCGCCGCACCGGCTCGCCGAGCTCGCGGGCGCGCTCCAGGATCTCCGGCCCGCCGCGCAGGCTCGGGATCACCGTGAGCATCCGGCGGTCGCCGTCCTCAAGGTCGAGCGCGTCCACCTCTTCCTCGAGCCCGACGAGGTCGTGGGCGGCGAGTCGGTCGAGCACGCGTGCCGCGGCGTCGTCGGGCACGCCGACCTCGCGCAGCAGCTCGCGGTAGAGCGCCGCGTGCCCCATGCCGATCACGGCGCGCCCCAGCCCGGCCGCGTCGAGCGCGCTGGCGAGCACCTCGACGACCTCGGCCGTCCCCTCGGCGCCGGGCACGCCGACCAGCTCGATGCCGGCCTGGAAGAACTCGCGCGCCTGGCCGCGCTGGGGGCGCACGGCGCGGAAGGCACGGGCGTTGTAGAAGAGGCGGAACGGTGGCTCCTGGTCGCCGTAGCGGTCCGCGACCAGCCGGGCGATCGGCACGGTCATGTCAGCGCGCAGGGCGACGAGCTCACCCGACTCGTCGAAGAAGCGGTGCGCGACCGGCGCGCCGCGCAGGTCGCCGAGCGAGAGGACGGCGTCGTACTCGACCGTGGGCGTCGCGACCTCGCCGTAGCCGTAGCTCTCGAAGACCTCCGCGAGCCGGCGCTGCAGGGCGCGCAACTCACGCATCTCCTCGGGCAGGATGTCGCGCGCGCCGGGAGGGATCGGGTGCGTCATCGGTGCCCCCCGCCTGCCGCGGCCCGCAAGCTACGCCCGCGCCGGGACGGGCTCGACGGCGACGCGCTCGATGCGCGCGCCCAGCGACCGCAGGCGATCGTCGATCGCTTCGTAGCCCCGGTCGATCTGCACGATGTTGCCGATCTCCGACCGGCCCTCGGCCGCGAGCGCGGCAATGAGCATCGCCATGCCCGCGCGGATGTCGGGGCTTTCGACCCGCTCACCGTGAAGACGGCTCGGACCGCTGACGATCGCCCGATGGGGATCGCAAAGCGTGATCCGAGCGCCCATTGCCACGAGCTTGTCCGTGAAGAACAAGCGGTTCTCGAACATCTTCTCGAAGATCAGGATCGTGCCGTCGGCCTGGGTCGCGAGGGCGAGCGCGATCGACGTGAGGTCGGCCGGGAACGCCGGCCACGGGCCGTCCTCGATCTTGGGGATCGCGTCGCCCAGATCGTCCTTCACCTCGAGCTTCACGCCCGCTGGCACGATCACGTCCCGGCCCTCGACGCGCGCCTCCAGCCCGAGGCGGCGGAACTGCCGGAAGATCATGCGCAGATCGTCGGGCTCGGTGTCGCGGATGCAGAGCTCCCCGCCCGTCGCGGCGGCGAGGGCCATGAAGCTCCCGATCTCGATGTGGTCGGGCGAGATCCGGTGCTCCGCGCCGCCCAGCTTGTCGCGGCCGTGGACGGTCATCACGTTGGAGCCGATGCCGTCGATCTCCGCGCCCATCTTGACCAGCAGGCGCGCGAGGTCCTGCACGTGCGGCTCGCAGGCGGCGTTGTAGATCGTCGTCGGACCCGGGGTGAGCGCGGCCGCCATCAGCGCGTTCTCGGTGCCCATCACCGACGGCTCGTCCATGAAGACAACGCACGGCCGCAGGCCGCCGTTCGGCGCCGTGATCTCGATCTGACGCGTGCCCTCGACGTGCGCGCCCATGTCCTTGAACGCGTCGAGGTGCGGATCGAGCCGGCGGCGGCCGATGAAGTCCCCGCCGGGCGGGGGCATGATCGCCTCGCCGAAGCGAGCGAGCAGCGGCCCGGCCAGCAGGAACGAGGCGCGGATGCGCGACGAGAGCTCCTCGTCGGGGGCCGTGTCGGTGACGTTGTCGGCGCGCAGGCGCAACTCGTGGTCGCTGCCCCATTGGGCGCGCACGCCCATGCGCTCCAGGATCGCCACCTGGGCCTCGGTGTCGCGGATCCGCGGCACGTTCGTGAGGACCAGCTCCTCGTCGGTGAGCAGGCACGCGGCGATGATCGGCAGCGCGGCGTTCTTGTTGCCGGCGGCGATGACCTCACCGCTGAGCGGCTTGCCGCCCTCGATAACGAACTTCTCGCTCACGGTCGTGGCTAGGGTAGACGACGCTGATCTGGAAAAGGGGCTCCGCCGGGGTCCCTGGGAGATTCGTTACGAAAGCGGAGCGAGATGAGCAATCCGACACGCGATCAGGCTTGGGAGCTGGTGTGCGAGTGGGTGCAGTCCGACTCCCTGCGCAAGCACCTGCTGGGCGTGGAGGCGGCGATGCGCGCCTACGCCCGCAAGTTCGGCGAGGACGAGGAGCTCTGGGGAGTCACCGGGCTCGTGCACGACCTCGACTACGAGCGCTACCCGGACCTCGACGACGAGGAGAACGGGCACCCGCGCACGGCGCTGCGCCTCTTCGGGGAGCTCGGCTGGCCGCAGGATCTGATCGACGCCGTGGCCGGGCACGCCACCTTCCTGAACGTCCCCCGCGAGACCCTGATGGCGAAGACGCTGTTCGCCGTCGATGAGCTCTCCGGTTTCATCGCCGCCTGCGCGCTCGTGCGGCCGACCGGGATCGAGGGGATGAAGCCCAAGAGCGTCAAGAAGAAGCTCAAGACCCCCTCCTTCGCCGCGGGCGTCAACCGCGACGAGGTCCACCAGGGCGCCGAGGAGCTCGGCGTCGACTTCGACGAGCACGTCCAGTTCGTGATCGACGCGATGGCGGAGCGCGCCGACGAGCTAGGGCTGGGTCCGCGCGAGCAGTGAAGCGGCGCTGGAAGGTCGCGGCCGGCCTGCTCGCCGGCCTCGTCCTGCTCCTGGCGCTCAACGCCTTCGCCACGTCCAGCGAGGAGCGCTCGGCCGAGGTCACGGTCGAGGGCGGGCGCATCCTCGAGCTGCCCAGCGGGGCAATCCAGGTGACCGACACGGGCGAGCCGCCCGGCGCACCGGGGGCGCAGCCGATCGTCCTCATCCACGGCTACGCGGGCTCGCTGCGCTGGTTCGACCGCGTCGTGCCGCTGCTGGAGGACTCTCACCGAGTGATCCGCATCGACCTGCTTGGCCACGGCGGCTCGGAGAAGCCCGCGAGCGGCTACGACATCCCCTCCCAGGCGGCGGCCGTGGCCCAGGCGCTGGGCGAGCTCGGCGTGAGCGGCGCGCTCGTCGCCGGCCACTCGATGGGCGCGCTGGTCACCGCGTCGCTGGCCGAGCAGGCGAGCCAGCTCGTCGACCGCGCCGTCGTGATCGACATGGCGCCGAACACCGACGACTACGGACCCGGCCTCCCCTTGCTGGCGCGGCTCGCTTACACGCCGGTCATCGGCCCGGCGCTGTGGCGCGTCTCCCCCGACTTCGCCGTGCGCGAGTCGTACTCGGATGCCTTCGCGCCCGGCTTCGACCCGGCCGACGGCTTCGACGACCCCGACCAAATCGTGCGCGACTTCCGTGCGATGACCTACACGGCGTTCGACGAGGCCCAGGACGGCGCCGACGACTTCGCCGACGAGCGCCCGATCGACGAGCGGTTCATGGCGGCCGCGGTCCCGCTGCTCGTCGTCTTCGGGGCCGAGGACCAGATGTTCGACGCCGAGCGCTCGCTCGAGGGGTTCCAGGACGTGCCGGGCGTGCGCACCGAGCTGATCGAGGGCGTCGGGCACTCCCCCGCGGTCGAGGCACCCGAGCAGCTCGCCCAGACGCTGCTGGACTTCGCGCTGCCGCCGCCCGAGCCGGGGGCGCCGCAGCAGGCCGCCCGCCGAAACCGGCCCGCGCAACGCTGACCTCTTCGCTACGGTGAGCGAACCCCACGTGACGGCGACCGACCACAAACCGTCCGCCGAAGCCGCGGTTCGCTGCGCGGGCCTCCATCGCCGCTTCGGGGAGGGCGAGGCCGCCGTCGACGCGGTCGCAGGCGTGGACCTCGAGTTCCCGCGCGCACAGCTCACGAGCATCGTCGGGCCGTCGGGTTCGGGCAAGTCGACGCTCATGCACCTGCTCGCCGGTCTCGACCGGCCGACCGCGGGCCAGGTCTGGGTCGACGGGACGGAGATCACGGGCCTCTCCGACGCCGAGCTCACCCGCCTGCGCCGCGACAAGCTCGGGTTCATCTTCCAGTTCTTCAACCTCATCCCGGTCCTCGACGCCGAGGAGAACGTGACCCTGCCGATGCGCATCGCCGGCCGCAGCGTCGACCGCCAGTGGCTCGAGCAGCTCCTCGACACCGTTGGGATCGCGGATCGCCGCCACCACCGGCCGGCCGAGCTCTCGGGCGGCCAGCAGCAGCGCGTCGCGATCGCCCGCGCGCTGATCTCCAAACCCGCCGTCGTCTTCGCCGACGAGCCGACCGGGAACCTCGACTCGGCCTCCTCGACCCAGGTGCTCGAGCTCCTGCGGCGCTCGGTCGACGAGCTCGGCCACACGGTCGTCGTGGTCACCCACGACCCGCGTGTCGCCGCCTACGCGGACCGCGTCGTGCTGCTCGTCGACGGAATGGTGGCCACGGACACCCCGGTTGAGGGCGAGGAGCAGGTCCTCGAGCTGATGCGCTCGGTCTGAGCCGATGCTCGGCCTGGGCTTCCGCAACTTCTCCGCCCGCAAGTTCCGGGCGCTCTCCACCGCGCTCGCCGTGTTCTTCGGCGTGGCGATGGTCGCCGGGACGCTGTTGCTCAGCGACTCGGTGGACCGGGCGATCAACGACCTGTTCACGGACGTCAACGAGGACATCGACGTCATCGTCCGGCCTCGGGTCGAGGTCGAGGGCGAGTTCGGCGAAGGCCCGCGCACGGGCTTCCCCGAGTCCGTGCTGGAGGCCGTGCGCGCGGCCGACGGCGTCGCGCACGCCGAGGGCCTGATCGCCGACGACCAGGCGATCACGATCCTGGGCGAGGACGGCGAGCGCATTGGGCCCCCGCAGGGCGGGCCACCCCACATCGCCCTGTCCGTCATGGAGACCGATCGCTTCGAGGCGCTCGAGGTCGTCGACGGGCGGCGCCCGGAGAGCGACAACGAGTTCTCCCTCGACCAGCAGAGCGCCGAGGACGCCGGCTTCGAGATCGGCGACCGGGTGCGCATCACCGGCGCGACGGGCACGCGCGAGTACACGCTCGTCGGGCTCACGAAGTTCGGCGAGGCCGAGTCGCTGCTCGGGGCGAGCCTGGCCCAGTTCACCCTGCCCGAGGCGCGCCGGCTCACCGAGAAGCCGGGGCGCTTCGACGAGGTCGACGTGGAGGCGGCCGAGGGCACCGAGCCCGAGGCGCTCGCCGCCGCCCTCGATCGCCGGCTGCCCGACACCCTGCAGGTCGCCACCGGCAGCGACGTCGCGACGGAGGACGCCGGGGACCTCGAGCAGGGCTTCGGCTTCCTCTCCACCGCCCTGCTCGTGTTCGCCGGGATCGCGGTCTTCGTGGGCGGCTTTCTGATCTTCAACACGTTCGCGATCACCGTCGCCCAGCGAGTGCGGGAGTTCGCGATGCTGCGCACGCTCGGCGCCTCGGCGCGCCAGATCCTCCTCACCGTACTGGTGGAGGCCGCGCTCATCGGCCTGCTCGCGTCGGTGTTGGGGATCGCCGGCGGCTTCGGCTTCGTGGAGCTGATCAAGGCGCTGTTCTCCAGCATGGGCTTCACGCTGCCGGTCAGCTCGCTGCGGCTCGACTCCGGCACGATCCTGATCGCGCTGATCGTGGGCGTCGGCTCGACGCTCGTCGCCGCGCTCTTCCCGGCGCTGCGCGCGACGCGCGTCGCCCCGCTCGAGGCCCTGCGCGAGAGCGGCGGCTCGCTCGAGGGGGCCGAGCGCAAGCGGCGGCGGCGCACGGTGATCGCCGCGATCGTGGCCCTGGCGGGCGCGGTTTTCATCGCCCTCGGCCTCACCTCGAGCGGCTCCGTCGAGTCGGCGCTGAGCCAGCTCGGGCTCGGCCTCGTGCTGCTCTTCATCGGCGTCGCGATGCTCGGCGGCCGCTTCGTGCCGCCGATCGCGAGCGCGATCGGCTGGCCGATCGACAAGCTGCGGGGCGTCACCGGGCACCTCGCGCGCCAGAACGCCCAGCGGCAGCCCGGCCGCACGGCGACCACCGCGGCCGCGCTCATGATCGGGGTCGCGCTGGTGGTGTTCGTGGGCGTCTTCTCGGCGTCGCTCAAGGCGTCGATCAGCGAGACGCTCGACCGGCAGTTCTCGGGGGACCTCGCGATCCTCAACCAGGACGGCTTCTCCCCCATCCCCTCGGCGATCGCCACCGAGGTCGGGGAGCTCGACGGCGTCGCCGTGGCCACGCCGCTGACCAGCATCCCGGCGCGAATCGAGGACCTCGACCAGGAGACCTTCCTCGGCGGGCTCGAGCGCAGCCTGCCGGAGATCACCAACCTCGAGTGGGTCGAGGGGGACGACGAGACCCTGCGGACCCTGCCCCCTGACGGCGCGATCGTCGAGGCCGGCTGGGGTGAGGACAACGGGGTCGGCGTCGGCGACGAGGTCGAGCTCACCGGGCCGGGCGGCGAGACGCTGACCGTGACGGTCGCGGGCAGCATCCGCGACCCGGCCGGCCTGTTCGTGGGCACGCTCTCGCTGCCCCGCGAGACCCTGCGCGAGCAGTTCGGGGCCCGCGGCGAGTTCTCGGTGCTCGTCGGCTTCGAGGATGGCGCCGACCCCGACGCGACGCGCGCCGCCGTCGACGAGCTGCTCGCCGAGCGCTTCCCCGTGGCGGAGGCGCGCAACCAGCAGGAGCTCAAGGACGAGCAGGCCCAGCAGGTCGATCAGCTCGTGACGCTGATCTACGTGCTCCTGGGGCTCGCCGTGATCGTGTCGGTCTTCGGGATCGTCAACACGCTCGCGCTCACGATCCTCGAGCGCACGCGCGAGCTCGCGATGCTGCGCGCGATCGGCACGTCGCGCAGCCAGATCCGGCGCATGGTGCGCTACGAGTCGGTGATCAACGCGCTGCTCGGGACGATCGTCGGGGCGGTGATCGGGCTGGCGCTCGCGTCGCTGGCCGTGAACGCGCTCGAGGAGGAGGGCCTGGTGCTGTCGATCCCGGTCGCGCTGCCGATCGTCGTGCTGATCGCCGCGATCGTGCTCGGCGTGCTCGCCGCGATCGGGCCGGCGCGCCGCACCTCGAAGCTCGACCTGATCGAGGCGCTGCAGTATGAGTGAGGGTGCGCGGCCGCTACTGCCAGCGGCCCCCCGCCTTCGCCCAATCGACGAGATGATCGACGCCGCAGAAGTGATCCGCGATCCGGTGCTCCCCGCGGTGGCGCACCAGCACGACGTGGACCTCGGGGTCGAGGTCGGTCCCGCACTGCGAGCACGTGAACGAGCCGGACTCGGTCAGGTGCGGATCGTCGAGGGCGCCCGCCTCCCAGAACGCGCCCTTGATGCCCCACGGGACGACGTGCTCGAGCCGGCAGAAGACCGCGCGCCGCTCGCCCGCGGGCTCGTAAGCGCGGTATCCGTCGTCGGCCTCGACCTCCGCCCCGCACCAGCTGCAGTGTTCAGCGACCATCCGACCCTCGGAGCCTCTCCATGCCCGCGGTCAGCATAGTCGCGCTGGAGGGCGATCAGACTGGACAGGAGCTCCTCGAGGAGGCGCTCCGGGTGCTCGACCCCGCCGTGATCGGCGTGGACGTAGCGATCGAGCGCTTTGACCTCTCGCTGGAGCGGCGGCGCGCCACCAACAACGGCGTCTGCCTGGAGGCGGCGCAGCGCATGCGGGAGACCGGCTTCGGGCTCAAGGCCGCGACGATCACGCCCGAGGGCGCCGACGACGTGGGCAGCCCGAACCGCATCCTGCGCGAGGCGATCGACGGCACGCTGATCGTGCGCACCGGGCGGCGCATCCCGGGGGTGACGCCGGTGGCCGGCGTGCACCACCCGATCTCGATCTGCCGGATGGCGGTCGGCGACGCCTACGGGGCCGAGCAGTGGCGCGAGCGGACCGAGGACGGGGACGAGCTCGCCCACCGCACCGAGACGATCCGCCGCTCGCACTGCCGGGCGGTCGCCGAGTACGCGTTCCGCGAGGCGCGGCGGATGGGCGGCAAGGTCTACGGCGGCCCGAAGTGGACCGTGAGCCCGGTGTACGAGGGGATGCTCAAGGAGGAGATGGACGCGGCCGCGGAGCGCCACCCGGACGTCGCCTACGAGCCGGTGCTGATCGACGCGACGCTCGCCGGGCTGGTCTCGGGCGCGGCCGACGCGCCGCTCGTCATCCCCTGCCTGAACCGCGACGGAGACCTGCTGTCCGACCTCGTCCTGCCGATGTTCGGCTCGATCGCGGGCGCCGAGTCGCTGCTGCTCGCCCTCGACTCGGAGCTGCGACCCGCCGTCGTCATGGCGGAGGCGCCCCACGGAACCGCTCCCGCGCTGGAGGGCAAGGACGTCGCCAACCCGATGGCGATGATCCTCGCGGCGGCCGCGCTCCTCGAGCGCGCCGAGGGCTGCGCCGAGGCCGCCCGAGCGATCCGCGCGAGCGTCGCGGAGGCGGTCGCGGAGGGCGTGCGGACGGCCGATCTGGGCGGGCACGCGGGCACCCGGGAGTTCACTGACGCCGTGATCGAGCGCGTCTCGCGTAAGCTGCCTGCGGCGGGGGCCACGGGGTGAGGAGCAAAGCGCGCTTGTTCACGTTGCAATTCGCATAGGATGCCGCCGCTAATGGAGGGTGGAGAGGCAATCGGGCCGCCACTTGGCGTACGAGCCGGTGCCCTCGACTGGGCACGGCGCAACCCTGCGTGGGTTGCCGTCGGCGTGCTCGCGATCATCGCCCTGCTCCTGATCATCGCCGAGGGCCTTCAGCCCTTCGCGCAGCGCTCGGTGAACGGGCTCGTCGCGGGCTCCTACTTCGCGCTCGGCGCGATCGGGCTCACCCTCGTCTACGGGATCCTCAAGCTCGTCAACTTCGCGCACGGCGACACGCTCACGCTCGGCGCGTACATCGGCTTCTTCTTCAACGTCACGCTCGGCCTGCCGATCTTCCTCGCGATCCTGTTCGCGGTCGTGCTGGTCGGGCTCTTCGGCGTGGCCACCGAGAAGGTCATGTGGCGGCCCATGCGGCGCAAGCGCGCCGGCATGCTGCAGCTGCTCCTGATGGCGCTCGGCCTCGCGTTCGTGCTGCGCAACGCGATCCAGTTCGTCGCGGGCACGCAGCCGCGGGCGCTCGACGTCGACGTGACCAGCACGTACACGTTCCTCGACCTCACGATCGGGCGCACGGAGCTCTACGTCGTGATCACGGGCTTCGTCGTGCTCTCCGCGGTCGCCTGGATGCTGCGCTCGACGCGCCTGGGTCGCGAGATGCGCGCGCTCGCCGACAACTTCGACCTGGCCGAGACGACCGGCATCGACACCGGCCGCGTCGTCTACATCACATGGTTCTTGGCAGCCGGGCTCGCCGGGCTCGCCGGCGTGCTGGTCGTCGCCTCGTCGGGCTCGCTCAACCCGAACACCGGGTTCTTCCTGCTGCTCCCGATCTTCGCCGCGGTTGTGCTCGGCGGCATCGGCAACGCCTTCGGCGCGCTCGCCGGTGGGATCGTGATCGGCCTCGCGCAGGAGTGGTCGACGCTCGTGTTCGCGCCCGAATGGAAGGTGGCGGTCAGCTTCGTCGTGCTCATCATCGTCCTGATCATCCGCCCGCAGGGCATCTTCGGTAGGGAGCGGACGCTGTGATCTCACTGCCTCTGGCCATCTCATTCGACTTCCTGACGGCCTGGGAGTTCTGGATCGGCGTCGGCGTGCTCGCCGGGATCTACGGGATCTTCGTGCTCGGCCTCCAGCTCAACGTGGGCTACACGGGCATCGTCAACTTCGGCCAGGCAGGCTTCATGGCGATCGGCGCCTACTCGGCGATCATCCTGGTCGTCGAGGTCGGGTTGCCGTTCCTGCTCGCGCTGTTGCTCTCGATCCTGATCACGATGGCGATCGGCGTGCTGATCGGGATGCCGTCGCTGCGACTGCGCGCCGACTACTTCGCGATCGCGACGATCGCCTTCTCGGAGATCGTCCGCGACATCGCTCAGAACGCGCGCGGGCTGACCGGCGGCAACCAGGGCACGCTCTCGCTCGAGCTCGAGAACGACGTGTTCTTCACCGACCCGTGGTTCAAGGTGTCCGACTGGATCGCCGAGAACGTGCTCGATCCGATCGGGCTGGGCGGCAGGGAGTTCGAGAACCTGCCCCTGCTGATCGTCGTCTGGATCGCGCTCGGGCTGCTCGCGATCGGGATGACGCTGCTCATCCGCTCGCCCTGGGGCCGCGTGCTGCGCGCGATCCGCGAGGACGAGGACGCGGCGCGGGCGCTCGGCAAGAACGTCTTCTCCTACAAGCTCCAGTCGCTGGCGATCGCGGCGGGGCTGGGCGCGATCGCCGGCTGGTTTTTGGCGTTCAACCTGCAGTCGGTGAGCCAGGACAACTTCGAGCCGCTGTACACCTTCCTGGGTTACGCGATCCTGGTGCTGGGCGGAATGGCGACGTTCGGCGGCGTCCTGGTGGGCTCGATCATCCTGTGGACCGTGCTCGAGGGCTTCCGGTTTTTGGACCTGCCGCTGTCGGCCGACAAGCAGGCGGCGCTGCGGTTCATGGTCGTGGGCGTCGTGCTCATCCTGCTCATGGCCTTCCGCCCGCAGGGCGCCTTCGGCAAGCGCGAGGAGATGGTGCTCGGTGACTGAAGCGCGCGCAGGCGGCAAGCCGATCCTCAACGTCGAGGACGTGCACCTGTCCTTCGGCGGCATCAAGGCCGTGAACGGCGCGACGTTCGATGTGCGCGAGGGCTCGATCACGGCGCTGATCGGCCCGAACGGCGCCGGCAAGACGACGCTCTTCAACGTCATCACCGGCTTCTACAAGGCGCAGGCGGGCGAGATCACCTACAACGGGGAGTCGATCTTCGGCAAGCCGCCGTACGCGATCACCAAGCGCGGGATGGTGCGCACCTTCCAGATCACGAAGGCGCTCGGGGCGATGCCCGTGATCGACAACATGCTGCTCGCCGCGCCCCGCAACCCGGGCGAGAACCTCGCGACGCTGCTCGCGCGCCGGCGGGCGGTGCGCCAGCGCGAGAGGGAGGCGTACGAGCACGCCTACGAGCTCCTGCGCACGTTCAATCTCGAGGACAAGGCGAACGACTACGCGGCTACGCTCTCCGGCGGCCAGCGCAAGCTCCTGGAACTCGCGCGGGCGCTGATGACGGAGCCGCGCATGGTGCTGCTCGACGAGCCGATGGCGGGCATCAACCCCAGTCTGGGCCGGCGCCTACTCGAACACATGGAGCGACTGCGCACCGAGGAGGGCGTGACGTTCCTCTTCGTCGAGCACGACATGGAGGTGGTCATGAACCACTCCGACGAGGTGATCGTGATGGCGCTCGGGCGCGTGATCGCGCGCGGCACCCCCGAGGAGGTGCGCTCCGACCAGCGCGTCGTCGACGCGTACCTGGGCGGCAGCTCCGAGACCGACGTGCCCGAGGGGCCGCCGACCCCCCCGCCGACCGAGGCCGAGGGAGGTGTGCAGGGTGGCTGAGGAGGTCCTGCGCGTCGAGGGGCTCGTCGCGGGCTACACGCCCGAGGTCGACATCCTGCGCGGCGTCGACATCACCGTGAACCGCGGCGAGATCGTCACGATCGTCGGGCCCAACGGCGCGGGCAAGTCGACGCTCATGAAGTCCGTGTTCGGCCTCGTGCCGCCGCGCGAGGGCGCGGTGAAGCTGTACGGCGAGGACATCACCGGGCTCGCGCCGCACTCGGTGACGCGCAAGGGCGTGACCTACGTGCCGCAGCTCGACAACGTCTTCCCCAGCCTCACGGTCGAGGAGAACCTCAGCCTGGGCGCGCTCGGCGAGCCCGACGACGTCGTGCGCGAGCGCATGCAGCAGATGTACGCGTTCTTCCCGCGGCTCGAGGAGCGCCGCATGCAGGCCGCGGGCACGATGTCGGGCGGCGAGCGCCAGATGGTCGCGATGGCCCGCGCGCTCATGCCCGAGCCCGAGATCGTGCTGCTCGACGAGCCCTCCGCGGGCCTCGCGCCGGCCTTCGTGGACGCGATCTTCGAGAAGGTGATGGAGGTGAACGCCGCGGGCGTGACGATCCTCATGGTCGAGCAGAACGCCCGTCGCGCCCTCGCCCTCTCCCACCGGGGCTACGTGCTGGACCTCGGCCAGAACCGCTTCCAGGGCCCCGGCCCCGAGCTGATCGCCGACCCCAAGGTCGCCGACCTCTACCTGGGCGGCGGCACGGGCCGCGTGGACGCCGCTGCGGCCGAGAACGGCGGCGCGGGCTAGCGCC
>DATCLC010000025.1:0-29571 GCA_036564135.1 Solirubrobacterales bacterium | reverse complement strand
GGGCGATCGCGCGCGAGTGCGCCGAGCGCCACGGGCTGCTGGCGGCCGCCGTCGAGCACCGGGTCGGTGAGGTGCCGCTCAGCGAGCCGAGCGTGATCGTGGCCGTCTCGGCGCCGCACCGGCCCGAGGCGTTCGCCGGCGCGCGCGAGCTGATCGACCGTGTGAAGGCCGAGGCGCCGATCTGGAAGCAGGAGGTCGAGGGCGACGCCGCGCGCTGGGTGGAGGGGACGGCGCCGTGAGCGAGGAGCCCCGCCTCACTCACCTCGACGAGGAGGGTGCCGCGCGCATGGTCGACGTGGGCGCGAAGCCCGAGACCGAGCGCCGCGCCGTGGCGCGGGCGGTGCTGCGCATGAGGCCGGAGACGGCCGCCGCGGTCGAGCGCGGTGACGCGCCGAAGGGGGACGTGCTCGGCACCGCGCGACTCGCCGGCGTTCAGGCCGCGAAGCGCACCGCCGACCTGATCCCACTCGCGCACCCGCTGCCGCTCACGCTCGTCGACGTGCGTGGCCAGGTGGACGCCGGGTCGGGCACGATCACGCTCGAGGCGGAGGCGCGCACCGTCGCGCGCACCGGCGTCGAGATGGAGGCGATGACGGCGGCGTCGGTCGCCGCGCTCACCGTCTACGACATGGTCAAGGGGCTCGAGCGCGGGGTCGTGATCGAGCGCGTCGAGCTCACCGAGAAGAGCGGCGGCCGCAGCGGCGTGTGGCGCCGCGAGGGCTGAGCGTGCGCGCCGCGGTCCTCACGATCTCCACCTCGAAGGCGGCCGGCCGCGGTGACGACCTGAGCGGCCCGGCGCTCGCCGAGTTCGTCACCGGCGTCGGATGCGAGGTCGTGGTGACCGAGGTCATTCCTGACGAGCGCGAGTTGATCGCCGGGCGCCTGCGCTACTTCGCTGACGAGGAGGGCTGCGCGCTGATCGCGACCACGGGGGGCACGGGCTTCAGCCCCGACGACGTCACCCCGGAGGCGACGCGCGACGTGATCGACCGCGAGGCCCCGGGGCTCGCCGAGGCGATGCGCCTGGCTTCGCGCGAGCACGTGCCCGACCACTGGATGCTCTCCCGGGGCGTCGCCGGCGTGCGCGGCCGCACCCTGATCGTGAACTTCCCCGGCAACCCCCGCTCGATCGCCCAGGCGGGCGCCGCGATCGCGGGCGCGCTGCCGCACGCGCTGGGGCTGCTCGCGGGGCGCCGCCACGGGCGCTGACTGGGGCGCCCGGGCCTTGTTCGTCTCCGGTGGCTGGTGCCGGGAGGTGCCGGGCATTCGCGAGATCGAGATTTCGACGAGTAATCCCACGAAACGTCGATGTCGCGGCCACCCCGCCTACCCCGCCAGCTCCTCCCGCGTCCAGTCGTCGAGCAGGTGCTCGAGCCGCGGGCGCTCGTCGCCCTCGACGAAGCAGACGGTGCCGGGCCAGTAGGGGCTCTCCGCCGCGCTCTCGCGCAACAGCCCCGGGCTGTGGACCCAGCTCCCGGTATTGAGCAGGAGCGGCCCCGTCGGCGTGCGCCACAGGCCCTCGCCGGGCAGTGGGCCGCGGCGGTGGGTGTGGCCGAAGATCACGAAGTTGGCCTCGATCCCGAGGCGCTCGACCACCTCGCCCATGGCGGCGAGCCCCGCGCGGGTGATCGCGCCGGGGGAGAGGTCCGCGCGCACCGGGCCGAGTCCGAGGCGGTTGGCGACGGTGACCGCCCCCGGCAGCGCGACCGAGCCGAGCAGCCAGCCGCGCAACCGCGCCGCGCGCGACTCGCCGCCGGTGAGCGCGTCCCAGACGCGCTTCGACGGCGTCCCGCCCGCGCGCCCACCCGCCTGCGCGAGCGAGAACAAAAACGCGTACACGGGCGCGACGATCCGCTCGTAATCGTCGGGGCCGTGCGGTGTGTCGGGCTGCTCCGGTGCGCCCGGCGGGTCCGGGGGCGCCGGCGCGATGCCGAGCGTGCGCTCGACGAGCGCGAGTCCCAGGCGCTCGAAGGTCGGGATCGTGAGGTGGCGGTCGAGGTAATGCCCGTGCGTCGCGTAGACGTCCTCGCGCACCCAGATGCCCGGGTAGTGCATTCGCAGCGGGACGTCGTCCCCGAGCGCGACGCGCAGCGCGGACGCGGGCCACACGTCGGTGCGGGCGCGTTCGGCGCGGCGCAGGGGCCGTGGCGAGCGCAGGGCGCGCTGCTCGAGCCAGCCCGAGACGAGCCTGTGGTCGTGGTTTCCGGGCACGACGATGAGCTCGCCGACCGCGCCCGCGAGCTCGCGCAGCGGCCCGGCCGCGAGCTGGACCGCCTCGGCGAGCGGGCGATCGCGCAGCTCGATCACGTCGCCCAGGAGCACCAGCCGGTCGCACCCGCGCACGGCCTGCACGAGCGCGCGGCGCGCGTCGGGGCGGCGCAAAAGATCGGAGTCGTTGCCGGCGCCCAGGTGGAGATCGGAGACGATCGCGGTGCGCATCACTAAAGATCCTGACGCCGCGCGCGCGAGAACGCCCCCGCGACCGCACCGAAGCGCGAAGCCGTGGGCCGTCTCCCGCGCCGAGCGCGCGAAAACGTTTGCGCATAGCGCCGGAATCGCACGCTGCCCGAGGTGGGGGTGGTCCGCCGGCGGGCAGGAAGCTCACCCGCCCGCGCGGTGAAAGCCACTGATCCGGGGCCGGTTGCGCGAGCGAGCATCGGAGGATGGCTTGGACCGGGGCCGGAGCCCGTTGACGGGGTTTCTGTACAGGCTGGGCGCGTTCGTCGCCCGGCACGCGCTGCTGTTCATCGTCGGTTGGGTCCTGCTGGCCGTCGGCGCGGCCATTGGCGCCAACGCCACCGGCCGACCGACCAGCGACGACACGTCGATCCCGGGCACGGACTCGACGCGCGCGACCGACCTGCTCGAGCGCAAGCTGCCGGCGCAGGCGAACGGCTCGGTGCCGCTGGTCGTCGCCTCCGACGACGGCCGCGTCGACCAGGGCCACAGCCGCCAGGCCCTCGCCGACACGGTGCGCAGGCTGAAGGCGAACCCGCACGTGCGCTCGGTGATCGACCCGCTTTCCTCGGAGGGCGCGAGCCAGATCAGCCAGGACGGGAAGGTCGCCTCGATCCCGGTCTTCCTGAAGCCCGGGCCCGCCGACCTCGACGAGGATGAGGCCGAGTCCGTCCTGGACTGCGGCAACCCGGCCGTCGCTGCGGGCCTCGACGTGTCGGCTGGCGGCTACCTCGGATCCGAGCTCTCGCAGCCGAGCACGCGGCTCAGCGAGATCGTCGGCGTCGCCGGCGCCGCGGTCGTGCTGGTCCTCGTGCTCGGCGCCGTGTTGGCGATGGTGATGCCGATCGCCACGGCGTTGGTCGGCGTGTTCACCGGCCTCGCCGTCGTCGGCCTGGCCGGCACCCTGCTCTCGGTCCCCTCGATCGCGCCGACCCTCGGGATCATGCTCGGCCTGGGCGTCGGCGTCGACTACTCGCTCTTCATCGTCACCCGCTACCGGCGGCTGCTCACCGAGGGGCATCCCGTCCCCGAGGCCGTCGCGCGCGCCGTCGCGACCTCGGGCGGCGCCGTGCTGTTCGCGGGCGGGACCGTCGTGCTCGCGCTGCTCTGCCTCTACTTCGGCGGCATCCCGCAGGTGCGCAACCTCGGGTACTCGGCCGCGATCGCCGTCGCCGTGGTGATCGCGGCCGCGCTCACGTTCCTGCCCGCCGGGCTCGCGCTCCTCGGCTCCCGCGTTAACGCGCTGGCCGTGCGCCGGGGGGGACGAGCGGGCGCGCCGGCCGAGGGCGGCCTCTGGGCGCGCTGGGCGCGCGTGGTCGGGCGCCACCCGGTAGCGGCCGCCGCGCTCGGGGTCCTCCTACTCGTCGTCCTCGCCCTGCCGGTCACGCAGATCAGCCTGGGCGCCCCAGATACGGGGCAGCTTCCGCTCTCGACGACCGCGCGCCAAGCGTTCGACCACACGACCCGCGGCTTCGGCATCGGCGCGAACGGCCCGCTGCTGGTGGCGGTCGACGTGCGGCCGCCCGCGCACCCCGACCGCAAGCAGCTCGAGCAGCTCCGGCAGCAGCAACAGCAGGCCGAGGAGCAGCAGCAGGAGGCGATCGAGAGCGGTACGGCCCAGCTCGAGGCCGAGGGGGTCCCCCCGGACGAGGCGGAGGCGGAGGCCACCCAGCAGGCCGAGGCGCAGGGCCCGACCCAGGCCCAGCAGCGGCAGACCAAGCAGGAGGAGGAGTTCCTGGAGAGCCCGGCCAGCGATCCGCGCCTCGTGAAGCTGCGCAAGCGGATCAACCATGCCCGCGACGTGGACGCGGTCTCGCAGGTGACCGTGAGCTCCGACGGCACCGGCGCCGTCATGACCGCGATCCCGAGCTCCTCGCCCTCGGCGGAGCGCACCCGCGACGTGGTCCGCGACCTGCGCGATGACGTGATCCCGGGCGCCCTCCAGGGGACCGAGCTCAAGGCCTTCGTCGGGGGTACGACCGCCGCCAACATCGACCTCGCCGACCGGATCGGAGAGGAGCTGCCGCTCGTGATCCTGATCATCGTCGGGCTGAGCTTCGTCCTGCTCACGCTCGCGTACCGCACGCTCGTCGTGCCGGCCCTCGCCGCGCTTTGCAACCTGCTCGCCGTCGCGGCGGCGTACGGCGTACTCGTCGGCGTCTTCCAGGAAGGGTGGGGGGTCGAGCTGATCGGGCTCGACCACGCGGTCCCGGTGGTGAGCTACGTGCCGCTGCTCATGTTCTCGATCCTGTTCGGTCTCTCGACCGACTACACGGTATTCCTGCTCACCCGCGTCGCCGAGGAGTACCGCCTGCACGGCGACCACCGCCGCGCAACGATCGAAGGCCTCGGCAGGGCGATGCGGGTGATCGTCGCGGCCGCCGGGATCATGGTGCTCGTCTTCGCGAGCTTCATCCTGAGCGGCGACCCGACGGTGAAGCAGTTCGGGGTCGGCCTCGCGGTGGCCGTGGCAGTCGACGCCGTGATCGTCTGCCTCGTGCTGCCCGCGCTGATCCTGCAGCTGGGCCGCGCCGCGTGGTGGCTCCCGGCGGCGGTCGGCCGCGCGCTCCCGAAGCTTGGGATCGAGGGCGAGGAGTACTTCGCCGACGACGATCGCGCCGCCCGCAAGCCGCGCGCGGCCTGAGCGCGCACCGCGCCGCTAGTCGGCGGGCGCGATCTCCTCGAGGAAGATCAAGAGCGCCTCAAGGAACTCGCGCGGGCGCTCGAGATTCGGCAGGTGCGCGGCATCGGCGATCTCGACGTGGCGCGCTCCGCCCGCGGCCGCGATCGCGAACGCGCCGTCCAGCACGCTCGGCTGGTCGAGCTCGCCAGTGACGACGAGCGTCGGCGCCTGCAGCTCGTCGAGTCGCTCGCGGGCCGGGGGTTCGAGCTCGAACGGCTCGTGCTCAAAGTGCGCTTGGCGCTCGAGGAGCACCCGGTTCATCGCCGCGACGCGGGACCTGATCTCCCGGTCCACCCGGTCAGCCGTACGCAGCGGGCCGTCGACCCAGATCCGCATCTCGGCCTCGTTCGCGGCGTCGATGTCGCCGCGCTCGAATGCGGCGTCGGCCGCGTCGAGCAGGCGGAGCAGCTCGAACGTGTGCTGCCAGCCCGACGGCGCGCAGCTCACGAGGACGAGCGCGCTCACGCGCGCCGGCGCCGCCAGCGCAAGGTCGAGCGCCGCGACGCCGCCCATCGACACGCCCACGGCGGCGGCGCGGTCGACGCCCGCCGACTCGAGCACCTCCAGGGCGTCGCCGTGCAGCGAGTACGGACGATCCGGGTCGGGGGACTGGCCGAAGCCGCGCGCGTCGAAGCGGATCGCGGTGAAGCGCTCGGCGAGCGCGGGCCACTGCGGATCCCACATGCGCCGGTCCATGAGTCCGGCGTGCATCAGCAACAGCGGCGGCCCCGAGCCTGCGATCTCGTAGGCGAGCCCGCTCGGCGTGATCCCGAGCGCGCTGTTCACAGCCGCACGACGATCGCCGCGGTCAAGAGCTCCGCCAGCGGGCCGGTCGGGAGGCCGGCCACCGTGCCACCGCCCTCGACCACTCGGATCCGCCCGTCGTCGGACGCCAGCTGCATGTCGAGCTCGATCGGGACGTCGGCGCCGGCGATCCCAGTGAAGTCGAGGATGTCGCCGACGATGCCGGACCCCGGCAGCCCGGCGCGGTCGATCCCGAAGCGCGCGAGGTCGGACACCGAGGCGGAGCCGTCCGCGCGCACCCTGTAGGGCTCGTCGCCCTCGCGGGTCAGCGCGAAGCTGTCGAGCTTCATCGGGCCCGCGGTCGCCCCGACGAGCGTGATCTCCACCTCGTCGAACCGGTCGAGGTTCTGGAATACGCGGCGCTCCTCGGTCAAGTCGAGCTCGATGCCCGTGGCGTCGACCGCGATGCGGTCGCCGGAGCCCCAGAGGAGGCGGGCGGCGGGCAGGGCGCTCAGCGAGACCTCGGCCGTGCCCCCGTTCTCGGTGAGCCGATCCTCGATCGCGCCCTCGCCGAGCCCGGGGAGCGCGATCTGCGCGACGACGAGCAGCAGGAGGATCGCGCCGCCTACGACGAGCAGCGCGCGGGCGGGCAGCTTTCGCCGCCAGCCGCCGGCGGCTGCGGGGATGGCGGGGGTGGGGTGGGTGTCCCCGGCGATCGCGGCGTCGCGCATGCCCCAATGGTGACGGACCCGGCGGGCGGGGGCGCGACGTGGACTACAGTGGCGCCGTGGCGGAGACGCGTACCGGGCTCGTCGGGACGATCGCGGCGCGCTTCCTCGAGGAGCGCGAGGCGCTCGCCGAGCGCATGACGCGAACGATCCGCGACCAGGTGACCGAGTTCGGCGACTTCGACGGCGCCGAGCTCTGGGAGGCGGTGCGCGCCTCGTGCCTCGCGAACATCGACGCCGGCCTCGGCGCGCTCAGGGCCGACCGGGAGCTGCCGGAGCGGATCCCAGGCGAGGCCCGCGACCTCGCCCTGCTGACCGCGCGCCTCGGCGTCCCCTTGGCGGCGCTGCTGCGCTCGTACCGGGTCGGCCACGCGATGATGTGGGAGGCCTGGTTCGACGCGGTCGAGGGCTCGGGGGCGCCAGAGGACGAGCGCCGGGCGGCCACCGCCGAGGCGTCGGCGTTCCTGTTCGCGTACGTCGACCGGCTCGCGGGCTTCCTCACCGACGAGTACACCGCCGAGCGCGACCGATATCTGCGCTCGCACGAGCAGCGGCGCACCCAGCTCGTGCGCGACGTGCTCGACGGCGCCGACCCCGACCCCGCCGAAGCGGTGGGCGCCCTGGGCTACGACCTGCGCCTGCACCACCTGGGGCTGGTCGCGAGCGGCCGCGACGCCGAGGCCGCGCTGCGCGCGCTCGCCGCCGAGGTCGACGCGCCGCACCGGCTCGTACTCGCGCTCGCTGGCGACACCGCGTGGGCGTGGCTCGGCCGCACCAGGGCGTTCGAGGCGCTCGGCGAGCTGCCCACGGAGGGCGACGCGGTGGTCTCGGCCGGCGACCCGGCGCCGGGCACCGAGGGGTTTCGCCGCTCCCACGCCCAGGCGCGCGAGGCGCACGCCGTCGCCCTGCGCCTGCGCCCAGGGTCCGTGGTCCGCTACGACGAGGTCGCGCTCGAGGCGCTCGTCGTCGGCTCGCCGCAAGCGCGAGCCTTCGCTGAGCGCGAGCTGCGCGGGATCGACGGTCCCGACGCCCGCTCCCGGCGGCTGCGGGAGACCCTGCGCGCCTATTTCGCCGCGGGGCAGAACGCGAGCGCGGCGGCGGCGATGCTCGGCGTGCACGAGCACACAGTCGCCTACCGGCTGCGGACGATCGAGGAGCGCATCGGCCGTCCGGTGAGCTCGCGCCGAGCCGAGCTCGAGACCGCCCTGCGCCTACACGTGCTGCGCGACTGAGGGGCCGCGGGCGCGATGCGAGGGGGTCGCCGACCGAGGCGCAAGCCCTGCTCGCTGCGGTGGCGCCGCTGGTCGCCTGACTCGCGCTCACGCGCAGCGTCGAGGACGTCCCGTGGGGCCGTCGCCGCCGATGCCCCGGGGGGCGACCGCGCGTCCATCCGGGCCCTGCGGGACGTTGGCGCGCAGCCTGGGCACCGGGTGACGGTATTTGGGCCCTTCCCACAAAGGGCGCCCGCGCGCTTTCTCGGATTCGCCGATGCCCATGCGGGTCGCGCCGCGTTAGCGTCGGGCCCGGGAAGGGCGACCGACAGGAGGAGAGAGTTGGCCGAGCGCAACCCCAGGGTGCTGGCGATCGATGCCGGCGGCACGATGACCGACACGTTCATCGTCGACGAGGCGGGCTCGTTCGTGGTCGGCAAGGCGCAGACCACGCCCGAGGACGAGTCCGTCGGCTTCATGGAGTCCGCCCGCGACGCCCTGGAGCAGTGGGACTCGAGCCCCGAGGAGGCGTTCCCCAAGATTCGGTCCGGGATCTACTCCGGCACGGCGATGCTCAACCGGCTGCTGTCGCGCACCGGCAGGCGCGTGGGCGCGATCGTCACGGCTGGGCACGAGGACTACCTGCGGATCGAGCGCGGCATCCAGACCTACCTCGGCTACTCCTACTCCGACCGGCTGCACCTCGCGACGCACCACCACAACGAGCCGATCGTCCCGCGCGAGCTGATGAAGGGCGTGCGCGGGCGGATCGACGTGATGGGCAACGAGGTGTTGCCGCTGCGCGAGGAGGACGTGCGCGCGGCCGCGGCCGAGCTGCTCGATGCCGAGGTCGAGGGGATCTGCATCTGCCTGCTCTGCAGCTACCGCAACGCGGAGCACGAGATCCGCGCGGCGGAGATCGTCGAGGAGGTGAAGGCCGAGCGCGGGCTGAACGGCGAGGTGCCGGTCTACCTGTCGTCGGAGCTCTACCCGCTGCGTCGCGACCTGCCGCGGCTCAACACGACGCTGGTCGAGGCCTACGCCGCCGAGCCCTCGCGCGGGATGATGCAGCGGGTCCGTGCGGCGACCAAGGAGGCGGGCGCGGGCTTCGAGCTACGCGTGATGGCGTCGCACGGCGGGACGATCTCGATCGACGCCAAGGAGCTCGCGACGACGCTCGTCTCCGGGCCGATCGGCGGCGTGGTCGGCGGCCAGGCGCTCGCCGAGCGCCTCGGCCTCAGCAACGTCCTGTGCACGGACATCGGCGGGACGTCGTTCGACATCGCGCTGATCACGGACGGCCGCTACGAGATCACGCCGACGCCGGACATCGCGCGCTTCCTCCTCAACATGCCGCTCGTGCGGATCGACTCGCTGGGCGCGGGCACCGGGTCGTTCGTGCGCATCAACCCGAACTCCAACCGGCCCGAGCTCGGCCCCGATTCCGCGGGCTCGCGGATCGGGGTGAGCTGGCCGGAGAGCGGGCTCGACACCGTCTCGATCACCGATCTCAACGTGGTGCTCGGGCGGGTGAACCCCGACTACTTCCTGGGCGGCGCCGTGAAGCTCGACCCCGAGCGCGCGCGCGACGCCGTCAAGCGCCAGATCGCCGACCCGCTCGGGCTCGACGTGGTCGACGCCGCGGCGGGCGTGATCGAACTCTTCGAACAGACGCTTCGCAACGAGGCCGTCGGGCGCATCCTCGGCAAGGGCTATGCGCCCGCCGACTACGCGCTGCTCTGCTACGGCGGCGGCGGGCCGCTGCACGTTGCGGGCTACACCGAGGGCGTCGCCTACCGCGACGTGCTCGTCCCGGCCTGGGCGGCGGGGTTCTCGGCGTACGGGTGCGCCTGCGCCGACTTCGAGTACCGCTACGACCAGACCGTCGACCTGCCGATCCTGCCGACCGCCGACGACATGGAGAAGGCCGGCATCGGCTTCATGGTCACCGGCGCCTGGCAGGGGCTCGAGGAACGGGTCGCCGCGGAGTTCGAGAAGTCCGGCATCGACCGCGACCGGGTCCGCTTCACGCACGCCGTGCGCATGCAGTACTACGGCCAGCTCAACGACATCGAGATCGTCTCCCCGCACGAGTCGATGGAGGAGGGGGAGCACGTCGACGCGCTGATCGAGGCGTTCGAGGAGGCGTACTCGCGGGTGTACGCGCGCTCCGCGCGCTCGCCGGAGCTGGGCTACCTGATCACCCAGGCGATCGTCCACGGCTCGGTCGGCGTCGACAAGCCGGCGCTGCCCGAGCTGCCCGAGGTCTCGGGATCGCCGCCGGTGAGCTCCACGCGCAGGGTGCGCTGGCGCGACGTCGAGGCCGAGACGGCGATCGTGATGCTTGAGGACGTACGGGCCGGGCACGTGATCGAGGGCCCGGCGATCGTCGAGCACTCAGCGACCACGTTCGCGATCCCCCCGGGGCGCACGGCGCGCCTCGACTCACACCAGATCTTCCACCTGTCGGCCGCGGCCGGAGAGGAGGCGTAGGCGATGACGGTTGTGCACGAAACCCCAGGCGCGGCGCGCGCGGGGCGCCCGATCGGCTGGAACGGCAGGCGGCTCGACGAGATGCTCGCGGAGTCCGAGCGGCTCTTCGCCGAGACCGGGGCCTACTACGGGCTCACCGGCGAGCTCGAGCTCATGCGCTCCGACCCGATCGGCTACGAGAAGCTGTTCTCGCGGGTCCGCGGCGGGCTCGTCTCGGCGCGCGAGACCGCGCTCAACATCTCCGCCTCGCCGATCGTGCGTGAGCTGGGCGAGCTCTGCTTCGCGCTGTACACGCCGGAGGGAGACTCGATCGCGCTGTCCACCGGGATCATCGTCCACGTCCACACGATGTCGGACGCCATCAAGTGGATGGTCCGGCAGGGGTACGAGGACAACCCCGGCATCCGCCCGGGCGACATCTTCGCCAACAACGACCCGACGATCGGCGACGTCCACAACGCCGACGTGCAGACGTTCGTGCCGATCTTCTGGGAGGGCGAGCTCGTCGCGTGGGCGGGCGGCGTCACGCACGTGCTCGACATCGGCGCCTCGACTCCCGGCGGCGTGCCCGTGGGGCCCACTCACCGGCTCGACGACGGCATCGACCTGCCGTGCGTGAAGGTCGGCGAGAACGACGAGCTCGCCCGCTGGCACCTGGAGCGGTGCCGCAAGCAGACGCGGGCGCCCATGTACTACCTGCTCGACGAGCGCACCCGGCTCGCCGGCTGCCACATGATCCGCGACGCGGTGGAGCGGATCATCCGCGAGGAGGGGATCGATCGCTTCAAGAAGTTCTCTCGCGAGGTGATCGAGGAGGGGCGCCGGTCGTTCAAGTCCCGGATCCGCGAGATGACGGTTCCGGGGCGCTACCGGGCAGCGTCGTTCATGGACAACACCTACGCCGACAAGGTCCAGCTGCCCGCGCGGGCGCGCCGCGACTTTTTGATGCACGCGCCGTTTGAGGTGCGGATCGGCGGCGACGGTGAGTACGAGCTCGACCTCGACGGCTCGTCGGCATGGGGTTGGCACTCGATGAACTGCACGCCGTCGGCGATGCAGGGCGCGATCTGGGTGATGTTCACGCAGACCCTGATCTGCAACGACAAGGTGAACGACGGCGCCTACCTGGCGGTGAAGACGAACTTCCCCGAGGGCTCGATCGCGAACCTGGGCGACGCGGAGGGCTCGACGGGCATCTCCTGGGCGTTCCTGCAGCCCGCGTTCACGGGGTATCCGCGCACGCTTTCCCGAGCGCTGCAGGCGCGTGGGTTCATCGAGGAGGTGATCGGCGCGTACTCCGTCTCCGGCAACGTGATCCAGGGCGGCGGCATCGACCAGTACGGCAACTCCTCCGCGATCATGAACTTCGAGATCGCCGCTCAGGGGATGGGCGCGAAGTACGTGCTCGACGGCACCGACACGTGCGCGGCGATGTTCAACCCCGAGGGCGACGCGGGCGACGTCGAGATGTGGGAGCTGATCTGCCCGATGATCTACCTGTCACGGCGGATCAAGGCGAACACCGCGGGGCCCGGGCGCCACCGCGGCGGGTCGAGCTTCGAGTCGCTGCACATGATCTGGAACACCCCGTTCTGGGAGCTGCAGAACCTGGGCACGACGCGGCTGTTCACCTCGCAGGGGATCTTCGGCGGCTATCCAGGGTCCGTTGCCTACATCCACAACATCAAGCGCAACAACCTGCGCGAGCTGGCCGAGCGGGGCGAGGCGTACCCGGTCGCCGACGGGCGCTTCGACCGGCCCGAGCTGCTCGCGATCGAGGGTGACCGCACCTACAAGCTCGACAACTTCACGCTGCTCGAGCCGTTCGAGTCGGGCGATCTGTACCTCTCGGTGATGAAGGGTGCGGCGGGTCTCGGCGACCCGCTGGAGCGCAAGCCCGAGGACGTGCGCCGCGACGTGGAGGAGGGGCACCTCTTGCTTGAGTACGCCGAGCGCATCTACGCGCTGTCTGACCGCGATGCGGCGCGCCGGCGGCGGCTCGAGCGCGCCCGCCCATTCGACGACTGGTGGGTGGAGCAGCGCGAGCGGGTGCTCGTGGGCGACATCATCGAGCCGGTCAAAGTCGGCTACGAGGAGTCGATGAAGCTCTCGCCGCGCTGGGCGGCTGAGTTCCGCGGGTTCTGGGACCTGCCGGAGGACTTTGAGTTCGGCGTGCCGACCCCGACGTTGCCGCCGGACCTGCGGGCCAAGCCGGGCAAGATCACGCCTGCCGAGTCCGCGGCGGTGTTCCTGGAGCGCTCGCGCGTGGACCGCGTCGAGATGCCCAAGCCGGCAAGCGGGCGCACCCTGGAGCCCGAGACGCTCGCGGCGCTGTACGACGAGAAGCTCTCGCGGCGCGAGATCAAGGAGATCCAGTCGGGCTACAAGGATCCAGACCGGTTCGACAAGTGGGTCGCGCTGCTGCAGGAGCGCGTCGAATGGGACGACCCCATCGTGCTCCCGGTCGGCGAGGGGCTCTACGTCGTGCGCAGGCGCTCGGACGGGCAGCTCGTGATCCGCACGGACGCGGGGCACGACTTCTGCCGGGCCCACGAGAACTGGAAGCTGTTCGCGCCGATCTTCGTGCGCGACACCGAGGAGCTCCTCCAGGAGATCTACCCGCGCATGGCGCACTGCGACCCCGAATGGATGGAGCTGCGCGAGTTCTACTGCCCGATCTCGGGCCGCCTGCTCGAGGTGGAGGCGGTGCCGCCGGGCTACCCGGTCGTCCACGACTTCCTGCCGGATATCGAGGGGTTCTATCGTGGGTGGCTGGGCCGGGAGGTGCCCTGAGGGGCGCAAGGACGACCTGCGGATCACGCTGAAGAGGGCGCAAGAAGTTCGACGACGGCATCAGGCCCAGCGGGCCGCCTGACGGCGACCCCGACTCGGCCAATTGCGGCCCCGGCGTGGACAGCGTGAACGACGCCGAGATGGGCGACACGCTGATCGGCTGCGAGTAGGGCCCGTTCCGACGCGGACCGTCATTCCAGCGCCAGCGCCGGTTCCGGAGCGGCCCGTGGTCGCGTCCGCCACGCCTCGAAGGCCGCCGCCAGCGCAACCGCGCCCAAGGCCGCGCCGAAGAGCTCGAACGTGTGCTCCATGCCAAGCGGCCCAACCAGCGCGCCCGCGAGCACCGCGGGCACCGAGATCGCCAGGTAGGCGACCACGTAGAACGCGGACATCACGGCCGCGCGGCTGTCCAGAGGGATCGCTGCCGACAGCGCGCGCAGCGCCCCCAAAAACGCGACGCCGAAGCCGGCGCCGCCGATCGCCGACCCGGCGATGAGCAGGGCGCTCGACCCGGTCGACGCCGAGATGGAGATCAGCGCGAGGCCCGCGGCCAGGGCGACCGAGCCGAAGGAGGCGCCGATCCAGGGCGCGAGGCGCCCCCAGACGAGCTGCGCGAGCGCGCCGCAGGCGCCCACGGCGAACACCGGGATTCCCGCCACGAGGTGATTGCTCGACTCGAACAGGGTCGCGGAGAGCTGCGGGCCGAGCGCCAGGAAGAGCCCGCCGATGGACCACGATGAGAGCACGCCGAGGCTGGCGGCGACGAACGGTCGGCGGACCTCGGCCGGGACGCGGGGCCGCTGGGGGGTGAGGCGCAGGCGATCCGGCTGGGCGACCGGCTCGGGCATGAGCAGCGCGCCGGCGAACGCGAGCGCAAACAGCACGAAGAGCACTGCGAAGGGCAGCACCCGCGGCGCCGGGAGCAGCTCGATGAGCGCCGCGCTCACCAGCACGCCGAGGCTCATTCCCGACGCGCTCGCGACGCCGTTCGCGAGGCCCGCCCCGGCCGGGTCGCGGCGCGGATGCAGATCGAGCAGCGCGGCGGCCGCGGCGCCGAGCGCAAGGCCGGTCGCGAGCCCCTGGATCGCGCGGGCCACGAACAGCCAAGCGAGCGACTGGGCTGCCGCGAACAGAACGGTTGCTGCCATCAGCGTCCCCAGCGAGCCCAGCAAGACGGGCCGCCGCCCGACGATGTCGGACACCCGTCCGGCGAGCAAAAGCGAGGCCAGGACGCCGAACGCGTACACGGCGTAGACCAGGGTGAGCACCACCTGGGAGAAGCCCCAGAGCTCCCGGTAGGTGGCGTAGAGGGGGGACGGGGTGCTCGATCCGTAGAGAGCCAGGCCGATGACCGCTGCGGAGAGGAGGTAGGCGATGCGCGTGTTCATTTCCCTTTTTCCATAGATTTGGAAATACCGCGCAAAGTTGTACCATGGCCGCGTGGCCGATACAGCGGAGCTGCGCGAGCGGATCCCACACCCGCCGGCGGAAGCGCTGGATCTCGCCACGATCCTGCGCACGCTCGGCGACCCGCTGCGCCTGGAGATCGTGCGGATCCTGGCCGACGGCCGACCGCGGGTCTGCGGCGAGCTCGCCGAGCGGCTGCAGATCCCGACCTCGACCGGGTCGTACCACCTGCGCCTCCTGCGCGAGGCGGGCATCACTCGCACTCGCGTGCGCGGCACGTCGCGGGAGATCTCGCTCCGCCGCGATGATCTCGACGCGCGGTTCCCGGGGCTGCTCGACGCGCTGACTCGGTCGTAGCTGCGGCCGCGGGTGGCCCTAGGCGGTCACCGATTCGGAGCGATTGGGCTCGCCGGTTCGCTCGACACGGAGGCCGCCGGCGTGTAGCGTGGCCCAATGAGGAAGGCGGGGCTTTGGCTTGGCGGCGCGGCCCTGGCGGCGGTGCTGCCCGCCGCGGCGCACGCTGGCACGGTCGATGTCGAGCCCAGCGGAAAGACGAGCCGGGTGGCGGTCCGGGCGGCGGCGGGCGAGGCGAACCGCGTCGTGGTGCGGTCGGACGGGGCGACCGTAATCGTGCGCGACCGCGGCGCGCCGCTGGTCGCCGGAAACGGGTGCCTGCAAGCGACGGCGAACCGGGTCACGTGCGCCTTCCCGGCGTTCGTGGAGGCGCTGGTCGAACTCAAGGGCGGCAAGGATCGGGTGCGCGTGCGGGGCGCCTTCTTGCGCCTCGTCGCCTTCGGCGGGCCGGGGGCCGACCGGATCACAGGCGGGCCGCGCACCGACGTGCTCGACGGGGGCGCGGGCCCGGACGTGCTCGATGGGCGCGGGTCGGTCGATGTCGCGACGTACCTGGAGCGCAACCAAGGCGTACGCGTCACGCTCGCGGACGGCAAGCGCAACGACGGCGGCAAGGTCGACGGCGCGCAGCGCGACCTGCTGCGGCGGATGGAGCACGTGTTCGGCGGCAACGGCAACGACGTGCTGGTGGGCGACGGGAAGGTGAACAGCCTGTTCGGCGGGCCCGGCAGGGACCTGCTCCGCGGCCGCGGCGGGGACGACGATCTGATCGGCGGCACCGGCAACGACCGCGCGTTCGGCGGTCCGGGCGATGACCTCTTCCCCGGCGATACGGGGCGCGACCGCAGCTTCGGCCAGGGCGGAGCCGACCACTTCCAGGGCGCGGGCGCAGGCAGCGGCCCCGACCTCTTCGCTGGGGGCAAGGGGCGCGACACCGCGCAGTACTCGTTCGGCAGCGTGCGGCTCTCGCTCGACGGGGAGGCAAACGACGGGCGATGCGCCGATCCCGCGTGCACGTCGTCGGACGAGGGCGACAACCTCGTCAGCATCGAGATCCTTCAGGCCGGCTTCGGCGACGACGTCCTGATCGGCTCGAAGGCGGCCGAGGAGTTCTCGCCCTCGCGGGGGGCCGACACGGTGCTGGCGCGCGGGGGCGACGATGTGATCGAGGTGTCTGAGGACGGCGACCCGGACGTGTACAACTGTGGTGCGGGTGTCGACTCGATCGTGGGCATGCCCGACGCCTTCGACATGAATCCCAACTGCGAGTAGCGCGCACCGATGATCTACATGGTCCGCGGCGAGCCGGCCCCGGCTCGCACCAAGCCGATCGAACCCGACCCGTCCCTCCCGCGCGCGCTCGTGATCGGCGCCGGCGCTTCGGGGATCACCGCGGCGAAGGCGCTGAACGAGGCGCGGGTCCCGTTCGACTGGTTCGAGATGGGCCCGGAGGTGGGCGGCAACTGGGTGCTGAACAACCCGAACGGGGTGAGCGCCTGTTACTCGACGCTCGAGATGAACACGTCCGGGCCACGGATGTCGTTCTCGGACTTCCCGATGCCCAACGAGGACTACCCGATGCACTGGGAGGTCCGCGAGTACTTCAACGCGTACGTGGACCACTTCGCGCTGCGCGAGCTGATCACGTTCAACGCGAAGGTGGAGCGCGTGAAGCGGCTCGATGACGGGACCTGGGAGGCGACCGTGGCGGGGGACGGGGTCGATGGCGGCAGGCTGGTGCGCCGCTACGACGCCGTGGTCGTCTGCAACGGGCACCACTGGGACAAGCGCTGGCCCGACCCGCCGTACCCGGGCGAGTTCGCGGGCGAGGTGATGCACGGTCACGACTACCGCGGGCCCGAGCAGCTCGAGGGGCGGCGTGTGCTGGTGGTGGGCGGCGGCAACAGCGGGATGGACGTGGCGCGCGACGCGAGCTACGTGGCGGAGGCCGCGTATCTCTCGCTGCGCCGCGGCGTGTGGATCGTGCGCAAACGCCTCGACGGGCGCCCCGTCGACCAGATCCCGCGCCCCGCGTGGCTGCCCGGGTGGGCCAAGCAGCTCATGCTCGAGTTCGGCCGGATCCGCTCGGGCGATCCCACCAAGGTGGGGTTGCCGAGGCCGGACCACCGGATCGGACACGCCCATCCGACGCTCTCCGACCAGATCTACGACCGGCTCGCGGCGCGCGCGGTGATCCCCAAGCCGGCGATCGAGGAGCTGCGCGGCGAGCGGGTCAAGTTCGTGGACGGCAGCGAGGAGGAGATCGACCTCATCGTGTACTGCACCGGGTACAAGGTGAGCTTCCCGTTCTTCGACGAGGGCCTGGTCTCCGCCCCCGGCAACCGGCTCGATCTGTACCGGCGGACGTTCCACCCGGACATCCCGGGGGTCTACTTCGTCGGGTTCATGCAGCCCTTCGGGGCGATCATGCCGCTCGCCGAGGTACAGGGCGTGTGGATCGCGGAGCTGCTCACTGGGCGCTACGCGCTGCCCTCGCGCGAGGAGATGCTCGAGGACATCCGGCGCGAGCGTGAGTGGCACGAGCGGCGCTTCTACCGCTCGGAGCGCCACACGATGGAAGTGGACTTCGACGAGTGGCTCGCCGAGGCAGAGCGCGAGCGCAGGCGGGGGGCGCAGCGCGCGCGGACGCTCGGCAACCCCCTCGGCGTGCCGGCGCGCGCGGCGCAGGCGGCGACCGCCTGAGGCGGCGCTAAGCGCTAAGCGGCGGCGCGCCGCACCGGCGCGGGGCTCGGGCGCAGGTCCTCGAGGCGCAGCGTGGGCCAGCCCGAGGGCGGGCCCGCGGGGCGTTCGATCTTCTCGGGGCGCTCGCTCTCCGGGAGCGACGCGAGGAGCTCGGCGATCCGCGGTTCCTGGAGCTGGCGGCGGACCGTTCGGATCGCCGTCTCCAGGGTGCGGTGCCGGTTGCGGCGGCTCATCAGGTTGCCCCCCATGACCTCGAGGTCCTCGGCGGTCGGCTGGATGAGGATGACCTCGGTCCCGGTCGCGCTCACCTTCTTGCGCTCGCTGCCCAGCCTGCGCCCGGAGTGGTCGCGGAACACGTTGCCGAGCAGGCTCAGCGGGTTCCAGGCACGCGTGGGGTGGAGCGTAGAGGTGGGGTTGAGGCAGATCACGAGGTCGAGGTCCTCGGTGCGCACGACGTCCAGGTTCGACGTCGACCAGATGCCGCCGTCGACGTAGCGGCGGCCCGCGATCGTGACCGGGTCGTAGAAGCCCGGGATCGCGCAGGAGGCCGCGACGGCGTCGGCGAGCTCGGCGGGCGGGGCGTCGTCACGGCCGAAGACGACCCGCCGGCCGGTCTCGTAGTCGCAGGCGACGACCCGCATGCCGGGGTGCGGGCTCCAGCCCGAGGGCACGGCGCGCCGCACGGTGTCCTTGAGCGGCTCGGTCGAGATCACGCCGCGCGGGGCCCAACCGGCGAGCACGGCCGCCGGCGGGTAACGGTGCGGGCGCAGCAGCGTGCGCAGGGCGAGCTTGGGGGAGCCGGGGCCGATCGGCGGCAGGGCCCTGGCGGGGCGGAAGACCGCGCCCGAGTTGCGGTCGGCCGCGGAGGCGGGCTCGCCGCGGGCGTCGGTGAGACCGGGGATGTCCTCGCCCGCGGAGTGGGCGACCATGAACCACAGCGGCGTGCCCGCGGAGACGAGCGCGCCGATCATCGCGCCGGCCGACGTGCCGACGATGCGGTGCGCGTCCGCGGGATCCCAGCGCGTCTCGGTGGCGAGCGCGTACAGCCCGCCGGTCAGCCAAGCGCCACCCTGGATCCCGCCGGCGCCGAGGACGAGGCCTACTCTCATCGCGGGTTACACCCTACGGCCTAGATGGAGATTCGTCGTCGCGTCCGGTAGACGAGTTCGGGAACGTCGACCCGACCCCGGCGAAGGTCACGGTTCGGGTGAAAGGACGACGCTGAGCGAGGCGCCTCGGGAACGGCGCTGGCCTGCGCGCCTTGGGCGTGCTGTCGGCGCCTCGTGCCGCCCGCCCCGTGGCATCGCCACCCTCCCGGGTGCGGCCAGAGCAGCGGTGAAGTGCCGCGTTCGCGCAGAGGGGCACAGGTGACAAGGAGCTGTCGGGTCCCGCTAGAGTTCTTGCCCGCTACGCGGCTGTGGTGGAACTGGCAGACACGCGAGCTTCAGGTGCTCGTGGGCGCAAGCCCGTGGGGGTTCGAATCCCTCCAGCCGCACTCGAGGGCCGCTCGCGAAGCGGCTCTTTCGCGTTCAGGGACCGGTTTCGATAGCCGGCTTGCGGGTAGGCGAGCCCTGAGTTCCCCGCAAGCGTTCCCCAGAGGGGAGAAGGGAGTCCCGACAAACCATGCTCGCACTCACCGAGGAGGCCGCGGCCGCGGTCCAGACCATCCTCGCGTCGTCGCAGATGCCCGAGGGCAGCGGCATGCGCATCTCGCGAGCCGACGACCCGGCAGCGAACAGCGCCGGCACCGGCGTCGAGTTGCATCTGACCCTCGTCGAGGGTCCGCAGGAGGGCGACCAGGTCGTGAGCGATCCGCCGGTCTTCTTGGAGCCCGAGGCGGCTGAGGTCCTCGACGACAAGGTCCTCCACGCCGAGATCTTCGAGGATCAGGTGCGCTTCACCGTCGCCGAGCAGACGTGATCATGCGCGTGGGCGTTCGCTAAGATGCCCGCCCACACGCCGCTATCGTCTAGGGGACTAGGACGCCGGATTCTCAGTCCGGAAACCCGGGTTCGAATCCCGGTAGCGGTGTAGCCGCAGACCCCGCTCTCCGAGCGGGGTTTCGTCGTGTCAGGGCCCACGCGAAACCCCGGGCCGCGAGCGCGCGGCCCCCGCACCGAGCCGTCCACCTTCCGCCGGATGTCGGCGCTCTTCTGCGCGGTATAGAGTTGAACTCCTCCGCGCGCGGCGGAGGCAAAAGAGATCAAACCCGGACAGCGCTCGCGGCTCGCGCCGCCCCGGGGGAGAGGGCGCAGCTAGGAGGCAGAGGTGCGTGACCACTCCCCGGCAACGTTGCTTGCGATCGCGACGCTGGCGCTGACAGGCCTGTGCGCGCCCGCAGCGCACGCGCAGCAGTCGCAGGGCATCAGCTGGCCGGAGGGGCAGGCTCTGCCGACGTTCGCCGAGCCCAGCGCCCTGGACGTCGTCGAGCTGCCCGGGCTCGAGGGAGATCTGAAGCTCCTGCTCGGCACGCTGCAGGGCGTCGTCAACCGCGCCGAGCCGCGCATCTATTTGATCGGCGACGACGCCGGGATCGAGGGCCGCTACGCGTGGCTCGACACCCTCGGGATCCCGTACGAGGTCGAGACCGACCCGCTCGCGCTCGTGGAGAAGTACGCGGACGAGGTCGAGGGCACAATCGTCTACGACCCCGCGCTCGCGGACTCGATCAACGTCGCCACGACGTTGGCGGGCCTGAAGGACGCAGTCGTCGCAAGCCCCGACCTCGCCCAGACGCTCGCCGACGACTACGGGCTCGAGGTGATCGAGGATCTGCGCGGGCGCTTCGAGAGCCGCCTCGACGCCTACGAGTGGCAGTTCGAGGAGCTCTGGCCGCAGGCGACCCACCGGATGCTGATCGGCCTCCCGCCGGAGCGGGGCGGGGGCGGTCTGCCGCCGTACTACACGGTGCTCGCCGAGGCCGAGGAACACATCCACGGCGAGCAGAACCGGGCCACGTACGAGTTCGACCTCTCCGACCACCTCGGTGGCGAAGCGGTCTGGGTGCGCTTCGAGGACGCTTTCACCGGTGACGGCTGGGGCCCGTCGGTGCGGCGGGTGACCCTGCGGGCCGACGGCCAGCCGATCGCGGACTTCGTCGCCGGAAGCGCCGAGGAGGCGCCGTACCTGTACGACGACCGGGGCTCGCAGGTCGCCTCCGGATCGCACCGCTTCGCCGATGGGGGCGCCCGCTTCGTCTACCGCTTCGAGCCGCCCGCGAGCGCGAGCGAGCTGACGCTCTCGGTCGACATGTCGAACGAGTTCAAGGTCTCGGTGACCAACGTCGAGCCCAAGCGCGACGGCTACGCGTACCTCCGCGACTATGCCGTCGCCAACCGGGCGATGGTCTTCTGGCTCGACCCGAACATCTCCGCCGAGCGCGAGCTGTTCGAGCGGATCATGGGGGAGACCGAGCCGCCGACCCCGTACCTGGGCTGGTTCGCGCAGGACGTGGCCGGCGAGTTCGCGGGCACCGAGCTCGTCTCTCGCTACGGCGTCTACGTCCTGGCGGCGGACTGGTTCGAGAACATGAGCGTCCACTCGGGCGTCCGCGCGCCGATTGCCGACTCGCAGCGCGCCGCGACCGCGCCGCCGCTTGAGAACAAGGTCTACGTCACCTTCGTCATGTCCGAGGGCGACAACCTCCAGTACAACGAGCACCGCATGCGCCAGCTGTGGGAGGACCCGCGGCGCGGCGACGTGCCGATCAACTGGAGCACCTCGCCGCTCCTCGCCGACGCCGCCCCGGGCATCCTCGCCCATTACCAGGGCACGGCGACGCCGAACGACTATCTGATCGCGGGTCCCTCCGGCGCTGGGTACATCTACCCGGTGCACTGGCCCGCAGGCGAGTTCAACTCGTTCGCGGCCCAGACCAGCGAGTACATGCGGGCGACCGGCATGGACGTCGTCTACGTGCTGAACCGCGCCGATCACCACGACGTCCCGCTCCCGGCCGAAATCGCGGACGCATACATCAACCAGGTGGGTCCGCGCGGCATGTTCCTGCACTGGGGCGGGTCGACCGAGACCACGCTGCTCGGCGACGTCCTCCCGCTCGCCACCGTCCGCGGCGCGGGGGGCAAGCAGGAGGTGCAGAACGCCATCGCGGCCGCGGCGGCGGGCTGGGAGGGCACCTCACCGCTCTTCCTGACGATCGGAGTGCTCGCCTGGAACACCACGCCGCAGCACCTCGCCGAGGTGGCGGAGGAGCTCGGGCCGCAGTTCGAGATCGTGCGCGCCGACCAGTACTTCAAGCTCGTGCGCCAGGCCCACGGCATTGCCGTCCCCAAGCTCACGCTGCGCGCCGACCCCCGCAGGTTGCGAGTCCCGGCGAAGCGCAAGCGCGTGCGCCTCGCGCTGCGCGTGGAGAACGTGGGGGACATGCCGAGCGGCCGCGTGCGGCTCTGCGTGCGGGCGCAGCGCAAGCGCGTCAAGGTCGCGGGCAAGCGCTGCGTGACGCGCGAGGTAGCCGACGCCGGCGAGGTCCGCCAGCGCTTCACCCTGCGGCTGCGCCGGGCCGCGCGCGGCAAGCTCACCCGCGTGAAGCTCACCGCGCGGGGCCCGCGGGTGGGCAAGCAGCGGGTCGTCGCCCGGCTGCGCGTGCGGCGCTGAGCGGCCGGGCGCCAAGCCGCCTAGCATGGGCTCATGAAGCGCGCGCCCGAGCTTCGTTCCCTGTCGCGGGATCACCACCAAGCGCTCGTCGCGAGCCTCAAGCTGCGCCGCGCCGACGAGCGCACGGCGGCCGAGGCCGTCGCGCACTTCCAGAGCTTCTGGCGCGGGGACGGCGAGCGCCATTTCGAGATCGAGGAGGCGGTGCTCCTCCCCGGATACGTGCGGGGCGGGGGAGACCCCCGGCACGAGCTCGTCGGCCGCGTGCTCACGGACCACGTCGAGATCCGCGCCGCGGCGCGCGACCTGGCGCCCGAAGCCGATCCCGCCGAGCTGCACCAATTGGGCGAGCGCCTCGCCGCGCACGTCCGCCTCGAGGAGGACGAGCTCTTCCCGCTGATCGAGCGCGAGCTCGATCCCGAGGCGCTCGCCGAGCTCGGCGCCGAGCTCGAGCGCGCCGAGTCCGCCTAGCCCACGTTCTGAAGGAGCACGCCGGTGAAGTAGGCGAGGGTCGCGGCGAGCCCGCCGATCGCGAGCGTCTCGACCCCCGAGCGCACCCAGCTGCGCCCGACGAACGGCGCCTTGAGCGCGCCCACGATGAAGAACGCCGCACCGGTGAGCACGGCCGCCCAGAGGAACGGGTCGGCGACCTCGCCGATCACCAGGTCGTAGGCGAAGGTGAGCAAGGGGATCGCGCCCACCGCTATGAACGCGACGAACGTGGAGAGGGCCGCGCGGAACTCGTCAGGGTACGTCGCGGAGAACCCGTGCTCCTCGCTCAGCATGGTCTCCAGCCAGAGCTCCTCGTTGCCGGTGATCACCTCGACCACTCGCTCGAGCTCGTCGCCCTCGAAGCCTTTCGCGGCGAAGATCTGGCGGATCTCCTCGCGCTCGCCCTCGGGGAACTCGCGGATCTGGCGGAGCTCGTCGTCACGGGTCCGCTCCCGGCGCTGGCGCTCGGCGCGCGTGCCGAGGAAGTTGCTCACCGCCATGCTGAACCCGTCGGCGATCAGGTTGGCGACACCGAGGATGATCACGACCGTCTCGTCGAGCTGCGCTCCCTGCACGCCGGCGACGACGGCGAACGTCGTGATCGCGCCGTCGATGGCGCCGTAGATGAAGTCGTGCAGGTAGCTGGGCGCGCGCTCGCCCTCGAGCCGCTTCGCGATCGCTCGCGGCGTGTGTTGCTCGGCTAGCGCGCGGCGGCTGGACGTACCGGGCATGGTCGCTCACCCGCAGCCTCGCACAGGGACCGGTCGGGCGCATGCGTGGTCGCTACGGGTGCGGCGCCTCGCGGCGCCCGCGCGCCTCGCGCACCGCCTCCGTGGCTGCGCCCAAAAGAAGCGCGAGCGCGAGGCCGAGTAGGAGGGGCAGCCAGAAGCGCTCGCGGAAGGCGTTCCCGCCGAGGTACCCGAGCAGCGCCGTGTAGGTCGCCCACGCGGTCGCGGCCACGGTGTCGGCGACCAGGAACCGGCGGTAGCGGTAGCCGATCGTGCCGCACGCGAACGTCGTCGCCGTCCGGCCGGCGGGTATGAAGCGCCCGACGATGATCACCGTCGCGCCGCGCACGGCGAGCTGGTGCTTCGCCCACCCGTACAGGCGGCTCGCGCGCGGGCCCCGCAGGAAGCGGCGCGCGAGCGGCGGGCCCACGCGGCGCCCGAGCAAGTAGAACGCGTTGTCGCCCGCGATCCCTCCGAGCGCGCCGACCGCGATGACCAGGGGGAGCGACAGGCCTTCGTTCGCGGCGATGATCCCAGCGGTGATCATCGCCGTGTCCCCAGGTGCGAACGGGACGAAGTCGTCGACGAAGATGATCAGCGCGAGGACCGCGTAGGTCGCGGGATCCGAGCCCACGTGATCGAGGACGAAGTCCAGCACGGGCCGAAAGCGTCGCAGGGCGAGCGCCCGCCCGCGGGCCCCGCCGGTCGCGCCGCAGCGGCGCGCCCGCGGCGGCCGCCCGCCTATCCTCGGGGTGGAGGCGATAGCGATGGCGCGGACGGTCGAGATCCCCGACTACGAGATCCAGGACGACGTCGTCCTGGACCCCGAGCGCACGGCGCTCATCGTCGTAGACATGCAGAACGACTTCGTGAAGGAGGGCGGCGCGCTCGTCGTCCCCGGCGCCGAGGCGACGATCCCACGCATCGCCGAGCTGCTCGAACTCGCCCGCTCGTCCGGCATGCGGGTCGTCTTCACCCAGGACACCCACGGCGAGGACGACCCCGAGTTCAAGATCTGGGGCGAGCACGTGCGCCGGGGCACCTGGGGGTGGGAGATCGTTGATGAGCTCGCCCCGCGCGAGGGCGAGCTGGTCGTCGAGAAGGTCCGCTACGACGCCTTCTACGGCACCCATCTCGATCACACCCTGCGCCAGTGGGGAGTGGACACCTTGGTGCTCTGCGGCACCGTGGCCAACATCTGCGTGCACTACACGGCCGCCAGCGCGGCCCTGCGCTGGTACCACGTGATCGTCCCGCACGACGCCGTCTCCGCCCTCCACGACTTCGACCTGGAGTCGTCATTGCGCCAGACGGCGTTCCTGTTCAACGGCACGATCACGACGGTCGGCGCGCTGCGCACCTCCTAGCCGGGTGCGCGTCCCGGAGCGTGATCCGGGCGCGGCGGGGTAGCCGGGTGCCGACGCAGGCGCGTATCGGGCGCGCCGCGACAAGGAGGCCAAGGATGAGTACAGCCCTGATCGTCGTGATCGTGATCGTCGCCATCGTCGTCCTCGCCATGCTCGCGCTCGCGGGCAGCCGCAGGCGCAGCCAGGAGCACGCGCGCCGGCGCGAGGAGGCGCGTGGCCACCGTCGCCGCGCCGCCCGGCACGAGCTCGAGGCGGACCGCGAGGCGGCCGCGGCGGACGAGCGCGCGGCCCGTGCCCGCCGTGAGGCGGCGGAGGCGGAGGCGCGCGCCCAGGACGCCGACCGCGCCCGGGAGCGCGCGCGAGAGGCAGAGCAGCGCGCTGCGGACATCGACCCGGACGGCGACGGCCCGCGGGAGGAACGGCGCGAGTCGAGGACGGAGCGCGGAGAGAGCCGGTGACCGCCCCGGGGGCGCGCCGCCTGGCTGTCCTGCTAGCCGCGGGCGCGCTCGCGATGAGCGGCGCAGCCTGCGGCGAGGACGACGTCGACCAGGCGACCGACGAGATCCGCGAGGCGGGCGAGGACGCGGCCGACAAGGCCAAGCAGGCGGGCGAGGACGCGGCCGCGGAGGCCAAGGAGGCGGGCGAGGACGCCGGGCAGAAGCTCGACGAAGCCCCCGACGAGGCCGGCGAGCAGCTCGACGAAGCGCGCGACGAGGCCGACAAGGCGCTCGACGACGTAACGGGCGGCTACGGCTCGGGCGACTAAGCGCCGCCGGGGCCCGCGACGGTGCGAGCGAGGCCGGGTCGCCCGGTGAGTACCGCGTGCGCCCCGGCTACCTTCAATGGGCGTGACAGCCACCTCCCTCGCGACGACCGTCGTCGACGCCCGACCCGAGCACCTGGAAGCGATCGCGGCGATCTACGCGGCCGCGGTCCAGACGCCCGCCACCTTCGACCTTGAACCGCCCTCGCTCGAGCGGTGGCGCGAGACCCTGCGCGCCACCGACGCGGACGCGGGCAACGAGCTGCTCGTCGCGCTCACCGATGGGGAGGTCGTGGGGTTCGCGAAGAGTGGCCCGCACAAGGACCGAGGCGGGTACGCCACCACGCGCGAGACGTCCGTGTACGTGCACGCCGACCACCGCGGCCGCGGCGTCGGCCACGCGCTCTACGGCGAGCTGCTCGCGCGGCTCGAGCGCGCGCCTGTGCTGCTCGCGGTCGCGGGCGTGACCCAGCCCAACCCGGCGAGCGAGGCGCTTCACCGCGCCCACGGCTTCACCGAGGTCGGCGTCTTCCGCGGCGTCGGCGTCAAGTTCGGGCGCACCTGGGACGTGCGCTGGTTCCAGCGGCCGCTGACGCCTGGCTCCGCCTAGGCGCGGGCGCCGCGCGGCCGCCGGCCCCGGCTCGCGAAGAACTCGGCCTCCTGCCGACCGAGCTCGGTGACCGGCTCGTCGCCGTAGAGCCACTCGCGCGCGATCCGGTGCCAGTTGGCGCGGGCGCGCAGCTCGCCGAGCACGGCCAGCGTGAGCATCTCGAGCCGGCGGCCGAGCAGGTGCTCGGGATTCACGTTCTGGTGACGCATCCTGCGGAAGTGGCGCCCGCGCGGGTCCCCGGCCTCGATCGCGATCCGCGCGACCACGTTGGGGTCGAGCTGCGTCTCCTGGTCGACCGTGTACCACCAGGTCGCGTCGCGCACGTACGCGAGCAGGTCCTCTGGCGCGAGCCGGTCGGGTTCCGGCAAGAAGCCGCCCTCGGCCCACAGCCGGTGGAGTTCCGCCGCGTCGCCCTCGGTCGCGGCCCGGCCGCTCGCGAGCTCGAGCTCGACCGTGCGCTCGTCGACCTCCTTGAAGAGGCCGAAGTCGAGGAACGCGATCCTCCCGTCGGCCATCCGCAGCATGTTGCCCGGGTGGGGATCGCCTGAGAACCGGCGGTGCCGGTACATCGAGCCGAAGTAGAAGCGGTAGACGATCTCGCCGATGCGATTGCGCTCCTGCGGGCTGTCGGTGCGCATCACTTCGAACCCCTCGCCCTCGACGTACTCGCTGACGATCACCCGCTCGCGAGACATCGAGGTGACCACGTCGGGCACGTGGATGAAGGGGTGCCCCCGGTAGAGGCGCGCGAGCGTGCGGTGGTTCGACGCCTCGAGCTCGTAGTCGAGCTCCTCGACGATCCGCTCGCGGATCTCCTCGCCGACCGCCTTGACGTCCATCTGCGGCGTGATGCGCTTGGCGAGCCGCAGCAGCATCCCAAGGTTCTGCATGTCGGCGCGCACGGCGTCGGCCACGCCGGGGTACTGGACCTTGACGGCCACGCGCCGGCCGTCGTGCAGGCGCGCCCGGTACACCTGCCCGATCGATGCCGCGGCGATCGGTTCCGGCTCGAACTCGGCGAACGCGCGCTCCACCGGCTCGCCCAGCTCCTCGGCGATCACCCTCTCCATCTCGTCGAAGGAGACGGTCGGCGCCGCGTCGCGCAGCTCGGCGAGCTTGCGCTGGAACTCCTCGCGGTACGCCTCGGGCACCAGGCCGAGGTCCATGAACGAGAGCATCTGCCCGACCTTCATCGCGGCGCCCTTCATGCCGCCGAGCACCTGGACGATCTGCTCCGCGGTCTCGATGTGGCGCCGCTCGAGCGCCCTCTCCGAGCGCTGTGAGGAGCGCACCAGGTTGGCGGTCTTCGTGCCCGCCTGCTTGACCGCAACCTCGGCGGCGGTCCGGCCGATGCGGCTGAGGCGCTGGAGCCTGCCGGTGGGGAGCTTCTCGTCGGCCATGGAATCGCAGCGTAGCCGTGCGCGTGCCGCTGGCGGCGCGGTCAGTCGCGCCTAAGGCGCGCCTGCGCTGAGCTAGTCCTCGCGAGCGCGCACGACCATCGGCAGCCCGCCGTCGGGGCTCAGCGTCGGCATCTGCCGGATTCGCATGGTGTGGCCGGGGACGTGCTCGAGCCGGAAGCGCTGCAGGATCAGCGTCGCGAGCGCCTTCACCTCGGTCTGCCCGAAGCGCTTGCCGATGCAGATCCGCGAGCCGCCTCCGAACGGCACATAGGCTCCGCGCGGCAGCGCCGCCTTGCGCTCGGGCGTAAAGCGGCGCGGGTCGAACGCCTCCGGGTCCGGGAAGACCTCCGGGAGGCGGTGGCTAGCCCACGAGCTGTAGTTGACGTAGGTGCCCGCCTTCACCGTGTGGCCGCCGAACTCGAAGTCGTGCACGGCGCGCCGCGGCCCGATCCACGCCGGCGGGTAGAGGCGCAGGGTCTCGTCGATCGCCATCCCGAGCTCCGGCAGCTCACGCTCGAGCTGCATCGGGTCCGGCCGGCGTCCGCCCAGCACCTCGTCGAGCTCGGCCACGACCCGCTCGCGCGCGCTGCGGTTGCGGGCGAGCTCGTACATGAGGAACGTGAGCGTCGAGGTCGACGTGTCGTGCCCCGCGAACATCAGCGTCATCACTTGGTCGCGGATCTCGCGGTCGGAAAACCCCTCGCCGCTGTCGTCGCGCGCCGCGATCAGCATGCCGAGGATGTCGCGGCGCGGCTCGGGCTCGGCGCGGCGCTTGCGGATCTCCCCGTGGACGATCTCGTCGAGCCGCGCGCGCGAGCGCTGCATTGAGCGCCACGGCGAGCCGGGGCCGCGCAGAAGCCGCTTGTGGAAGTCGATGCCGTAGTAGGAGAGCGCGCGCTCGAAGTGCTCGGCGGCCTCCGCGCCCTGGCCGCGGTCGTCGGGGTCCAGCCCGAGCAGGGCCCGCATCGCGATCCGCATCGCGACGTTGCGCATCCAGTGGTAGATGTCGATCGTCTCGCCGGGCCGCCAGCGGGCGAGTGCGGCCTCGCCTTCCTCGAACATGACCTCGGTGGCCGCCATGATCTGCTCGCGGTGGAAGGCGGGCATCATGATCCGCCGCGCCTCGTCGTGGTACGCGCCGTCGATCGTGAGCAGCCCGTCGCCAAGCAGCGGGATCAGATCGCCGAAGCTGCCCTCGCGCCAGTGGAAGTACTCCGGATGCTCGACCAGGATGAAGTGGTTCGCCGCGGGCCCGAGCATGAACACGACCCGCGAGTGCAGCAGGCGCACGCTGAAGATCGGCCCGTACTCGCGGTAGAGCGGCAGGAGGATCGAGAGCGGGTCGCGCGCCATCACGCGCGTGCGCTGGAAGTCGAAGTCCGCCGGCCCGGGCGGGAACGTGCCGCGCGCCGCGCGCTCGCTGAGCAGGTCGCTCGCGACGCGCACGATGGGGTTCGCTGACAGTCGCGGCGGCGCCTCTGCCCTCACGGCCAGAGCATAACTGACTGCTTGGTCAGTTCAATGGTCGGAACGGCGCTTCGCGGGGCGCGTATGGGGTACGTTGCGCGCAGCCGGAAACGCCGAGCCGGAGAGGGAGAGTTGGACACGAGCCAGTTGAAGCGCATCCCGCTGTTCGCGGACGTTCCCGATGACGCGCTGCGCACGATCGCCCCGTTCGCCACCGTCGAGGAGTGGCCCGAGGGCAAGGAGATCGTGCGCGAGGGTGGGTTCTCGAACCACTTCTACGCGATCGAGGAGGGCACGGTGAAGGTCGAGCGCGAGGGGCGCAAGCTCGCCGACCTGGGGCCCGGCGACGTGTTCGGCGAGCAGGGCCTCCTGGAGCGCTCGGAGCGTTCGGCGACGGTGATCGCGACCTCCCCGGTCAAGCTCATCAAGATCGAGCACTGGGAGCTCTCCCGCATGCGGAAGGCCATGCCCGAGGCCTACGACGCGCTGGTCGCCAAGGTCGAGGAGCGCAAGGCCGCCCAGGACGCCGAGGGGTAGGGGCCCGCCCGGCGCGTGCCGCC